>NZ_JAIWOF010000070.1 GCF_020217025.1 Flavobacterium sp.
CCCGTTCTGTCATAAGCATCGCCATTTGATTGTTCGGTTAAATCTAAAAAGACTAAATCTCCTTTTTTAATTTCAGGAAAAGTGATTTTTTTCAAAATGATAGTTCCGTTTGCAAATCGTAAAATACTATCATTTGATTTGGAAGCGTCTGAAAAATTAATGATTTCATTTTCGAATACTTTAATGGTAGTAAAGCGACTTTTCCATACCAAATCTTTATAAGTCAAACCATCTAAAAAAGGACTTTTGGTTGTGCTTTTTTGTAAAATTAAACTCGGACTAACTGATTTTATCTTATCGATTTTAGTAGCCGAAATAACAAAATTCCCATTACGAACCATTTCCAAAACTAGACCAATGTTTTGCCCTAAAGTTGTCGGGGCTCCATTTACTTGTAATTCGTTGGTATACCAAAGTTCAATCGTGTTTGAGTTGATTATCGTTTTTGCTTTTTGACATTTGTAACCCAAAATAGTTTTAGTTTCCGTTAAAAACTCGAAGTTTTGTTTTGCCAACGAAAGACTATCAACCGTAGTAACCGATTTCTCTTTTTTGAGTTGGGTAACCTGAACAATTTTATTTTCAGTGCGATTGATTAACGTTTGTTCAAATGGAAAATCTGCTTTCCCAGAATTCATTTTTTCAGAAGTAACTAAGGTTTCTGTCGGATTTGTGAAAACTAAAATGGCATCTTGATTTTCGATGAGCTTTCCGTTGGAACTTCTGGTGTAGGTTATTTTGAATCCTTTTGGTGGTTTTGCATTTGTTTGAGATTGTGCGAACGTAAAAAGGCTTAATAATGTGATGGTTATAAAATTTTTCATAAATGTTGGGTTGTTCAGCAAATATAATTTTTTATCTTTGTTTTTCAATTATATACGCCATACAGAATGAAAGAAGATTTTTTGCACCACGTGTGGCAATTCAAGAAATTTGATATTGCCAATTTAAAAACTACAAAAGGAGAATCGATTCAGATTCTCAATTCGGGTCAATATTTACAACTTGCTGGACCTGATTTTTTCAATGCACAACTTGTTATCGGAAATCAAAAATGGGCTGGAAATGTAGAAATTCATCTCAAGTCATCGGATTGGTATGTGCACAATCATGAGAAAGATTCCAATTATGATTCGGTGATTTTACATGTTGTTTGGGAGTATGATGTACCTATATTTAGGAAAGATGATTCCGAAATTCCAACTTTAGAACTCAAAAAATATGTAGCACTTTCAGATTTGCATAAATATCAATCGTTAGTAAGTCAGAAATCTTGGATTTATTGTGAAAATGAGCTGCGAAATGTAGATGATTTTATTTTTAATAATTGGCAAGAACGTTTGTTTTTTGATCGTTTAGAAAGAAAATCACAACTGATTTTTGACTTAGTGGAAGCTTTAAATCATGATTGGGAAGCGGTTTTGTTTTGTCTTTTGGCTAAAAATTTTGGTTTAAATACGAATGGCGAAATGTTTTATAAAATTGTAAAATCGATTCCGTTTTCGGTTGTTCGAAAAGAATCTTTTTCTTTGGAATCATTAGAAGCTTTATTATTAGGTCAAGCAAATTTACTTTCTCATGATTTCCAAGATAGTTATGCGAAACAACTGCAGAAATCGTATTATTATTTAGTTCAGAAATATCAACTACATGAAAAAGTAGCTGGCTCGGTGGAATTTTTCAAGCATCGTCCTGATAATTTCCCTACGATTCGCTTGGCGCAATTGGCTAATTTGTATTTTCATCGAAAGAATCTTTTTTCATTGATTATGAATTGTAATTCTGTGAATGAATTGTATAAGGTTTTTAACGTTGGTGTCAGTCAATATTGGGAGACACATTATAATTTGGATAAAGAAAGTTCAAAAAAGATGAAAAAACTTTCCAAATCATTTATCGATTTATTGGTTATCAATACAATCATTCCGCTTCGATTTGCTTATGCCAGAAGCCAACAAAAAGAAATCACACAGGAATTAATTGACTTAGCGATTACAATTCCTTCAGAACAAAATATGATTATAGAGAAGTTTGAAATTTTTGGAATACGTTCTAAAAATGTCTATGAATCTCAAGCCTTATTGCAATTAAAAAAGAATTATTGCGATTATAAAAAGTGTTTGGATTGCGCAATCGGACATTTTATTCTTAAAAAATAATCGTATTTTTGAAAAAAAATATTTAAAAATGGTCCAAAACCTATTGCATTTTTTTGAAAAACATGGATTTTTTGTAGCCTCTCGTTTGGCTGATAGATTAGGTATGCGAGCTACAAATGTTCGCTTGTTTTTCATTTATATATCTTTTGTAACAGTAGGTTTGGGATTTGGATTGTATCTTACTTTGGCTTTTCTTTTAAAGCTAAAAGATATGATAAAAACTAAAAGAAGCTCAGTTTTTGACTTATAAAATTTCATTAAGTGTAAGTTTTATTTGAATTTTAGATACTTTTATTATCTTTGAAGCATTAACAACCAATAAAATTATATGGCAGCAAAAGTAGAAGCGTGGGGTTCACGCGTAGGGCTAATCTTGGCTATGGCTGGAAATGCTGTTGGATTAGGGAATTTTTTAAGATTTCCAGTTCAAGCAGTTCAGAATGGAGGAGGAGCTTTTATTATTCCTTATTTAGTTTGTTTTTTATTAATGGGAATTCCATTATTGTTGATTGAATGGTCAACAGGTCGTTTCGGTGGAAAATTTGGTAACCACAGTACGCCTTATATATTAGATACAATGGCTAAGGGTCGTGTATGGAAATATATCGGTGTTTTTGGAATTTTTACTAACATTGCCGTTGCTGCATATTACTGTTATATCGAGTCTTGGACAATGTCTTATGTGTATCACTCAATTGTAGGAACATTTGACGGAATGAGTCAAGCAGATGTAGCAGGATTCTTCAATTCTTATGTAGATATTTCTCAGTCTACTACTGGAATTCCTTATGAAGCAGTTCTTTTTTACATTATATGTTTGTTGTTAAATACTTGGATTTTATCTAAAGGTTTAGGAGGTATCGAGAAAGTTGCTAAAATTGGAATGCCATTATTAATTTTATTTGGTGTAATTTTAGCCGTAAGAGGAGTTACTTTAGGTACTAGTGGAGCTTCGGATATTTTTCCAAATGCAAATGCATGGGATGGTTTAAATTTCTTATGGACACCACAATTTGATTCATTGGCAAATCCTAAAGTTTGGTTAGCTGCTGCAGGTCAAATTTTCTTTACGCTGTCAGTAGGTATGGGAACCATTCATTGTTATGCGGCTTATTTAAAAGAAAAAGATGATGTGGCTTTAAATGCTGTATCTGCTGGATTTATGAATGAGTTCGTTGAAGTAGTTTTAGGTTCTTTAATTGTTATTCCTATTGCTGCTGGATACTTAGGATTAGATTGGGTTATTCAAAATGCAGGTTTTGGTATGGCTTTCCAAACAATGCCTTATTTGTTTCAACAATGGGGTGGTGTTTTAGCTATCTTAGCAGGTGTGTTTTGGTTCGGACTTTTATTCTTTGCCGGAATTACTTCTTCATTAGCAATGGGAACTCCATGGATGGGATTCATGTCTGATGAATTTGGCTGGTCTAAAAATAAAGGAGCATGGTCTTTTGGAGCCTTAGCATTACTTATGGGATTACCAACTGTTATTTTCTATAATCAAGGAGTTTTTGATCAATATGATTATTGGGCTGGAACTGTGAGTTTGGTTGTATTTGCTTTCTTAGAAACAGTGTTGTTTTCTTATATCTTTGGAATCAATAGAGGTTGGGAGGAAATCAATAAAGGAGCTGATATCAAATTACCTAAATTCTTTAAATATGTAATTTTGATTATTACACCATTATTGTTAGGTGCTGTTTTGGTGTCAAGTATTCCGGATTGGGTTAATCAAATTAAGAACAACGATACCAATAATAAAGAATGGTTTGCCGATAATTATTTCGCTGAAAACTTTGAAGGCTCGGGTGCTGTTTCTGGAAAAGTTATTGACGTAAAATCTGATTATATAAAATTTGAATTTGAAAGCGAGAGAAAGAAATTTGATAAAGTGTCAAATCAAGTTCTTGTTGAAAAATTTAATGATACAAAAGAATATAAATTTGATTCAAGTTTAAATCAAGAAGCTATTGTAAAGGTTGGTGATGTTATCAAACCAGGTGATGCAATTGCTAAAGGGAATTTTACCAACAATACATTGTATAAATTTATTGGAAGAATGTTATTGTTGTCACTTTTTGTGTTTATTTCAATAATTGTTTACGTTGCTTACAAGAAACGTGTTAAAGAAGGGAGAGCTACATTATGAATTCAGCAGCATTAATTACAATGGTTTTGGCGCAAGGAATTGTTATTCGTTTGACACTTTATTTTTTCTATAAAGTTTTAACTACTCCACCTGTTCAAGAACCAGATTCTTTCTCGGATAATGATGAAGAGTCTATTAGAAAAAACGATTAATTTTTTTAAAATGAATAAATTTAAATCCTACTTCCTGTTTTCAAGAGAACACAGAAGTGGGATTTTTTTGTTGTTTGCAATCATTATTGTTGTTCAGTTAGGATATTTTTTTCTAAAAGATAATTTTATTTCAAAAACTACTACTGCAGAAGACAAAGCTTGGCTATCTGTACAAAATGAAATTGATAGTTTAAAAAATAGTCAAGCTACCAAAAAAGATACGATTTATCCATTTAATCCAAATTACATTACTGATTATAAAGGGTATAAGTTAGGGATGACAATTCAGGAAATAGATCGTTTACATGCTTATCGAAAAAAAGGAAAGTTTGTAAATTCTGCCGAAGAGTTTCAACAAGTAACTCAGGTTTCTAATGTTTTTTTGGCAAAAGTTAGTCCTTACTTCAAATTTCCAGATTGGGTAAAAAATAAAACCAATGTCACTTCAGAAAAGTTTCACAAATTTTTACCAAAGGAAAAAGAAAAAATAGTTCAAAAAGATATTAATACTGCAACAAGAGAAGATTTAATTGCGGTTTATGGTATCGGAGAAAAATTAGCAGATAAGATTTTGCAAGAAAAAGAAAAATTTGGATGCTTTGTTAGTATGGAACAATTCCAATTTATATGGGGAATTAGTCCGGAAGCTCTAGCGGATTTAGAAAAACGATTTGTTGTAAAAACTCAAAACGGAATAAAGAAAATTGCAATCAATGATTTGTCACAGAAAGAATTAGCAAAATTTCCCTTTTTTAATTATGCATTAGCTAAAGAAATTGTCATCTATAGGACTATGAATAATGGCATTAAGAATATTGATGATTTAACAAAAATTAAGGGAATGCCTAACGAAAAAATAAAAATAATAGCCTTATATTTGGATTTTTAAAAATATTACCAATAAAACAACCTATACAATTACAGATTTATGAATTCAATGTATTTCACAGAAGAACACGAATTATTCAGACAAAGTTTTAGAGATTTTTTACATAAAGAAGTGGTGCCTCACATTGAAAAATGGGAAAAAACAGGAACTATTGAGCGTTTTATTTGGGAAAAATTTGGAGAAATGGGCTTCTTTGGATTGAATTATCCTGAAGCATATGGTGGAATGGATTTGGATTTATTCTATACTGTTATATTTTTAGAAGAACTTCAAAAAGTGAAATCTTCTGGTTTTGCCGCAGCTATGTGGGCTCATGCTTATTTAGCTATGACGCATTTAAATGCAGAAGGTGATGAAAGAATCAAACAAGATTATTTAGCGCCAAGTATCGCAGGAAAAAAAATTGGAGCTTTATGTATTACAGAACCATTCGGAGGAAGTGATGTGGCAGGAATGCGAACAGTTGCAGTAAGAAACGGAGATAAATTTATAATCAATGGTTCTAAAACCTTTATTACTAACGGAGTTTATGCAGATTATTATGTGGTAGCTGCTAAAACCAATCCAGAACTTGGAAATAAAGGAATTAGTATATTTTTAGTAGATGCAAAAACGCCTGGTATTTCAGCTACTAAATTAGATAAATTAGGTTGGAGAGCATCAGATACTGCTGAACTTGCATTTGATAATGTTGAAATTCCTGTTGAAAATTTAATGGGTGAAGAAGAGAAAGGATTTCCATACATCATGCAACATTTTGCTTTAGAACGTTTAATTATGGCGATTAATGCACATGCACGTGCAGAATATGCAATTGAGTATACCTTAGAATATATGTCACAGCGTGAAGCTTTTGGAAGTCCTATTAATAAATTTCAAGCATTAAGACATACAATGGTAGAGCATGCAACAGAAGTAGAGCATTGTAAAATATTCAACTATGCCGCTGTTGCAAGATTAAATAAAGGTGAATATGTGGTGAAAGAAGCTACAATGGCTAAGTTAAAATCAACAAAAGTTGCAGATTTGGCTATATACGATTGTTTACAAATGTTAGGAGGTTACGGTTATGTGGAAGAATATCCTTTAGCACGTTTGTTAAGAGATAGTCGTTTAGGTCCAATTGGTGGAGGAACTTCTGAAATTTTGAAGGAGATTTTATCAAAAATGATTATTGATAATCAAAACTACAAACCGGCGGTTAAATAATATTTTTAGTAAATAATATTGAACTCCTATTTTAAACAGATAGGAGTTCTTTTTTATTAAAAACAATTCTTTTAAAAGTTTGACAAATAGAAGTTTTGTAATTAAAAAATAATTTCTACATTTGCACCCTTAACGAGAGGAGGTGTCTATATTATGTTAATTATACCAATTAAAGACGGAGAAAATATCGATAGAGCATTAAAGCGCTATAAAAGAAAATTTGATAAAACAGGAACTGTTCGTCAGTTACGTGCACGTCAGGCTTTTATTAAACCATCTGTTTTAAACAGAGCTAAGATCCAAAAAGCATCTTACATTCAAGGATTAAGAGACTCGTTAGAGAGTTAATATTTTTTGAATAAACTATATCAACCGCTAATAAATAAAGTGTAACTTTGTTGTTAGCGGTTTTTTTATGGCTACAAATCTACAAGCATATCAAGATTATTTGGTTAAAGAGAAAAACTATTCTCCTTTAACGGTTCGAGCGTATTTGGATGATATTTATTCTTTTCAAGAATATTTAAAAGAGCAATCGGTGAGTCTTGAAGAGGTTGTTTATCCTCATATTAGAAGCTGGATAGTGATGTTGGTAGAACAAAACATATCAACAACTTCCGTAAATCGTAAAATTTCAGCTTTAAAATCATATTACAAGTTTCTTTTAAAGGTGAAGCAAATTTCGGTAAATCCTTTGTTAAAGCATAAATCTTTAAAAACTGCAAAAAAAGTTCAAATTCCATTTTCGGAAAAAGAATTGCAAGATGTTTTTTCAGATAATGATTATTCGAATGATTTTGAGGGAATTCGAAATCGATTGGTGATTGAGCTTTTTTATACAACGGGAATTCGTAGGGCTGAGTTGATAAATTTAAAATTGAATAGCGTAAATGAAATTCAAAAAACAATTCGTGTTGTTGGAAAAAGAAACAAAGAGCGGATTATTCCAATGTTGGATTGTACGTTAAATTTGCTTAAATGCTACAAAGAACAACGAAATCATTTAGAGGTAATTAAGGATAAGGAGATGTTAATTTTATCTAAAACCGGAAATAAAGTGAGTGAATCGTTTGTGTATCGATTAATAAATGATTACTTTAGTACTGTCTCGAAAAAAGAAAAAAAGAGTCCACACGTTCTTAGGCATTCATTTGCAACGCATTTGTTGAATAATGGAGCCGATTTAAATTCCGTAAAAGAGTTATTAGGTCACGCTAGTTTGTCGTCCACTCAGATATACACACACAGTAGTTTGGCTGAATTAAAAAAAGTATATCAACAGGCACATCCAAGAAGTAAAAAATAATTCGATTGTATAACCATTTTAATTAACAGAATTATGAAAGTTAATGTGCAAGCAGTAAATTTTAATGTAGACAGAAAATTGGTAGATTTCATTCAAGAAAGAATGGATAAGTTGGAAAAGTATTATGATAAAATAGTATCGGCAGAAGTTTTTTTAAGACTTGAAAATACCAGTGATAAAGAAAATAAAACGGTTGAAATTAAAATTATAGTTCCAGGTGATGATTTTCTGGTAAAAAAAACAGCAAAAAGTTTTGAAGAAGGTGTTGATTTGTCTGTAGATTCATTGGAGAGAGTTATTGTTAAAAGAAAAGAAAAATTAAGAGCGCATTCATAAAAAGAAAAAAAACATAAAAAATGTTTTGATTCAAAAATAAATTATATACATTTGCAGTCCGTTAGAAATAGCGGACTTTTTATATTTAAGTTGCCGGTGTAGCTCAGCTGGCTAGAGCAGCTGATTTGTAATCAGCAGGTCGTGGGTTCGAGTCCCTCCATCGGCTCAAAGTTGTAAGCGACTTAATATAAAAGGTTTGGGGAGATACTCAAGTGGCCAACGAGGGCGGACTGTAAATCCGCTGACTACGTCTTCGCAGGTTCGAATCCTGCTCTCCCCACGAGATTTTGAATTTAGAGAGAAGGATTTGGTTTTTCTGAATTCTGATGGCTAACTTCTGAATACACAAAAGCCGGTGTAGCTCAGGGGTAGAGTGCTTCCTTGGTAAGGAAGAGGTCACGGGTTCAATTCCCGTCATTGGCTCTTAAGAAAGTTTATTTTTTGAACACTAATATATAACTAAGATTAAATTATTAAATCATGGCAAAAGAAACCTTTGATCGTTCGAAGCCCCATTTAAATATTGGAACTATCGGACACGTTGACCACGGTAAAACTACATTAACAGCTGCAATTACTAAAGTATTAGCTGATGCTGGTTTATCAGAAGCAAAATCATTTGATCAAATTGATAATGCTCCAGAAGAAAAAGAAAGAGGTATTACTATTAATACATCTCACGTAGAATATTCTACAGCTAACCGTCACTACGCTCACGTTGACTGTCCAGGTCACGCGGATTACGTTAAGAACATGGTTACAGGTGCTGCTCAAATGGACGGTGCTATCTTAGTAGTTGCTGCTACAGATGGTCCTATGCCACAAACAAGAGAGCACATCCTTTTAGGTCGTCAAGTAGGTGTGCCTAGAATGGTTGTATTCATGAACAAAGTGGATATGGTTGATGATGCTGAATTATTAGAGTTAGTAGAAATGGAAATCAGAGATTTATTATCTTTCTATCAATATGATGGTGATAATGGTCCTGTTGTTCAAGGTTCTGCTTTAGGTGGATTAAACGGTGATCCAAAATGGGTTGCAACTATCATGGAATTAATGGATGCAGTTGATAACTGGATTGAATTACCAGTTCGTGACGTTGAAAAACCATTCTTGATGCCAGTTGAAGACGTGTTTACAATTACAGGTCGTGGAACTGTTGCTACAGGTCGTATCGAAACTGGAGTTGCTAATACAGGTGATGCTGTTGAAATCATCGGTATGGGAGCTGACAAATTAACTTCCACTATTACAGGAGTTGAGATGTTCCGTAAAATCCTTGATAGAGGTGAAGCTGGAGATAACGTAGGTTTATTATTAAGAGGTATCGCTAAAGAAGATATCAAAAGAGGAATGGTTATTATTAAGCCAGGATCTGTTAAACCACACGCTCACTTCAAAGCTGAGGTATATATCTTGAAAAAAGAAGAAGGTGGACGTCACACTCCATTCCACAATAACTACCGTCCACAGTTCTATGTACGTACAACTGACGTAACTGGTACTATTTCTTTACCAGCTGGTGTAGAGATGGTTATGCCTGGTGATAACTTAACAATTGATGTTCAATTATTAAGCCCTATCGCTTTATCAGTAGGTTTACGTTTCGCTATCCGTGAGGGTGGTAGAACAGTAGGTGCTGGTCAGGTTACTGAAATTTTAGACTAATTATAAGTCGATAATAAATAAAACCAGCAGTTCGCTGCTGGTTTTTTAACAAACGGGCGTAGTACAAGGGCTAGTATAGTGGTCTCCAAAACCATTGATGGGGGTTCGAATCCCTCCGCCCGTGCAAATAAA
>NZ_JAIWOF010000071.1 GCF_020217025.1 Flavobacterium sp.
AATGATTTTTTTGCGAGCTGCAATTTCCATTTGCGTTTGTGGTGGAATTGTAAAGAATGAACCAGCAGAAGCGCCACGCTCAATTGAAACAACCGCTAATCCGTTTCTTACACTGTTTCTAATTCTGTCGTAAGCAGCAATTAAACGCTCTTCAATTTGACCTCTTAGTTCTTCTGATTTTGCTGATAAGAAGTTTTCTTCTTTTTCAGTTTCAGCCATAATATCGCTTAATTCTGCTTTTTTATGTTTTAAGTGGGTTTGTTTTCCGTCTAATTTTTCTTTAGTTTGAGCTACTACTTCTTTTTTGTGCTCAATAGAAGCTTTCATTTCTTTAATGTGTTTTTCAGCCAATTGAATCTCCAATTCTTGAAACTCCACTTCTTTAGTTAAAGAGTTGAATTCTCTATTATTACGAACGTTTTTTTGTTGCTCTAAATATTTTTTAATCGCAGCTTTGTGTTCGTCGATAGCGTTTTTCTTTACTTTGATTTGCTCATCAATAGTTTCTAAATCGCTTTTTAGTTTTTCTAAACGAGTAGAAAGTCCCGCTACTTCATCTTCTAAATCTTCTACTTCAAGAGGCAATTCTCCTCTTACATTTCTTATTTCGTCTATTTTAGAATCAACTAGTTGTAAAGCATAAAGGGCTCTTAACTTATCTTCTACACTTAGCTCTTTGATTGTTGCCATATTTAAAAGTACTTAACTGGATTTGTATTTTCTTCTGATAAAATAATTCCGCATTGCAGCGAATTTGGTGCAAAATTAGTGATTTTTTCTTTAAGAAAATCAACAATATAATTTTTTGTAAATCTTTCGCTTTCAAAATGTCCAATATCAGCCAAAAGTAATTGATTTTCAACTTCATAGAATTGGTGATATTTTAAGTCGGCCGTAAGATAAGCGTCTGCACCTGAGGAAATTGCATTCTTAATTGCAAAACTGCCACTTCCGCCTAAAACTGCTACTTTTTTTATTGATTTTCCTGTAAAAGCGGAATGTCTGATGCCATCACATTGCAATTTCTCCTTTACCAATTGTAAAAATTCGGTTTCAGAAAGCGGATTTTCGAACTCACCCACGCGTCCTAAACCAATATTTTGATGCTTGTTTTCCAATTGATAAATTTCGTAAGCCACTTCTTCATACACATGATTTTTGAATAAAGCCTTCAAGATTTTTCCTTGCAGATGCTTTTCAAACGTCATTTCAATTTTAATTTCATCGTTCTCTACAAATTCAAAACGCTCGCCAATTTCTGGATTCGAATTTTCATTTCCCATATACGTTCCAATCCCTTTCGAATTGAAACTACAATCTTCATAATTTCCAATCGTTCCAGCTCCTGCATCAAACAAGGCGTTTCGCAATTTTTCAACATTTTCTGGAATCGTGTAAGTAACTAATTTTTGAATGTAATTTTCTTTCGGAATCAAAACTTTCGAATGTTTCAAGCCTAATGCATCACAGAAAATTTTATTCACACCTTTTTGATGATTGTCTAAAGCAGTATGAACGGCGTAAATGGCAATATCATTTTTAATGGCTTTTAAAATCGTACGTTCCACATAATTTTTACCCGTAATTTTCTTAATTCCCGAAAACAAAATAGGATGGAAGCAAACGACCAAATTACATTTTTTCGAAATTGCTTCATCAATTACCGATTCCAAAGCATCATGACAAACTAAAACGCCATCAATTTCTTGATTTGGATTCCCAACTAAAAGTCCCACATTATCAAAATCTTCGGCATAACCTAATGGCGCCATTTCTTCAAGAATAGAAAGTATATCGGAAAGTTTCATGATGTTTGATTTTACTAAATGATTACACAAATTAACGAAATACCCCTTAGAAATGAAATGATAAAGGACATAAACTTTAATATAAAGATAATTTATTATACTTTCGTAATATGATTTTGTTACGAAAAATACTTTTTCCTTTGGCCTTTTTGTATTGGCTCATTACGTTTATCCGAAATTGGCTATACGACAAAGGCATTTTCAAGAGTTCTTCTTTTGATATTCCTATCATTGCAGTTGGAAATCTTAGCGTTGGAGGAACAGGTAAAACGCCTCAAATTGAATATTTAATACGATTACTTTCTGATAATTATAAAGTGGCGGTTTTAAGTCGCGGTTACAAACGTACGACCGAAGGTTTTATTTTGGCGGATAAAAATGCTACTGCGAGTTCTATTGGTGATGAACCTTTTCAGTTTTATTCGAAATTTCCAAACATTCAAGTAGCGGTTGATGCGAATAGAAAAAACGGAATTGAAAATTTACTTCAACTTCCGAAAAAACCCAATGTGATTTTATTAGACGACGCTTTTCAACACAGAAAAGTAAAAGCTGGTTTTTATATTTTGCTTACGGCTTATGATGATTTGTTTTGCGATGACTATATTTTGCCTTTCGGAAATTTACGCGAACCGTCTTCTGGAAAAAAACGTGCCGATATGATAATTGTCACAAAATGTCCGAATGATTTGTCCGAACTTACGCAGCAGAAAATCAGAGAAAAGTTGAAGGTAAAACAACAAGTTTTTTTTACAACCATACAATACGATGATTATGTTTTTGGAAATGAGTGTCAATTATTGGTTTCTGAAATTCAATCCGAAAGTAAAGTGTTGGTAGCTGGAATTGCAAAACCTAAATTGTTTTTCGATTTTCTTAAAAATGAGGAGGATGAAACTTTGGTGTTTCCAGATCATCATCATTTTTCGAAACAAGATTGTGAGCAAATTTTGGCTAAAGCCAACGGAAGAAAAATAATTACAACAGAAAAAGATTTTGTTCGTTTAAACGGATTATTGCCAAAAGCGCAATTGTTCTATTTACCAATAAAATCAACTTTTTTAAATACAAACATTGATAAAACGATAGAAGATTATGTGGGACAAAGTTCAAGAAACAGTTAGTTATATTAAAAATAAAACCAATTTCACTCCAGAGTACGGCGTGATTTTAGGCTCAGGATTAGGAGGGTTTACAGAAGATATTACGGTTGAGCATACTTTACCTTATTCGGAGATTCCAAATTTTCCAGTTTCAACGGTGCAAGGACATAAAGGTGCTTTGGTTTTTGGAACCATTCAAGGGAAAAAAGTGGTGGCAATGCAAGGACGTTTTCATTTTTATGAAGGTTACGATATGAAGCAAGTAACGTTTCCAGTTCGTGTAATGAAATATTTAGGAGTTGAAAGATTGATTGTTTCTAATGCCTCGGGAGGTGTTAATCCTGAATATGTTGTTGGAGATGTTGTGGTGATTACAGATCATATTAATATGATGCCTGAACATCCATTACGAGGTCATAACGATGAACGTTTTGGACCAAGATTCGTAAATATGAGCGAGCCTTATTCTAAAGCTATGATTGAGAAAGCATTTGAATTGGCTGAGGATTTAAATATTTATCTTAAAACAGGAATTTATTTAGGATTACAAGGACCAACATTTGAAACCCTTGCCGAATACAAAATGGTAAAAGCATTAGGAGCTGACTGTGTTGGAATGTCAACTGTTCCAGAAGTTATTGTAGCGCGTCACATGAATATGGAATGCTTTGGTGTTTCTGTAATTACCGATATGGGTGACGAGGAAAATATCGAAGAAGTTAACCATGAAGAGGTTTTACAAGCGGCTCAAAAGGCAGAACCTCATGTAAGAAACTTAATTAAGAATTTGATTGCTCAGTACTAGTTAAGTATTTGGTTACCACATTATAGAAATGCTCTGGTTCAAAAGGTTTGGTGATTACTTCATTCATGCCATAGGACAAGAGCATTTCTCTGTTTTCATTTAAGGAGATTGCTGTCAACGCTACAATAGGAGTACAAGTGTTGAATTTTCTAATTTCACTTGTGGCTTCTGTTCCGTTAATTCCTGGTAAATGAACGTCCATAAGAATTAAATCGTAGTTGTTGATTTTTACATCTTCGATAGCATCTTCACCATTATCTATAATATTGCAAGAAATCCCTCTTTTTTCAAGCATTTTTTGTGTAATCATTTGGTTGATTTTGTTGTCCTCAACTAATAATACTTTTTTCTCAGTCAATAGCGATTGGGAAGGTTTTATAACTTCTTCTTTAACTTTGTTTGCTATTCCTTTTTCAAATTGTAATTCAAAACTAAAAGTACTTCCTTTTCCAGATTCGCTCTTTAATTGAATTTCACTTCCCATTAATTCGAGAATTTTCTTTACAATAGAAAGTCCCAAACCTGTTCCGCCATAAGTACGGTTAATTTCAACAGAACCTTGACTAAAACTATCAAAAATTGCTTCTTGTTTGTCCTTTGGAATTCCTATTCCGTTATCTTTAATTTCAAAATAAAGCGTCACATTTTCAGTGGTTTCTTGTCTCTTTTTGATGACACACCAAACATCCCCATTTTTACTGAACTTGATGGCGTTATTCAATAAATTGATAAGGATTTGAGAAAGTTTTGTTGGGTCTCCTTTTAAATTAAAATCAATGGATTTGTCAATGTCAAGATGGCATTTGATATTATTTTCGTGAATGAATTCTTTAAAAGAAGTTACAATGTTTTCGGTTAGTTCTGATAGGTTAAAATTGATTTTCTCAATAATCACTTTATCCGATTCTAAACGGTTGATTTCTAATATATCATTAATGAAATTTAAGAGATAATTTCCAGAAAACTCAAGTGATTTCAGGTAATTTAGCTGACTTGCTTTAGGTTTTTCTTGTAATAAAAGATAGGTAATACCATTAATAGCATTCAAAGGTGTGCGAAGTTCGTGACTTACGGTCGATAAGAAGTCAGCTCTCGCTTTTGATGCTCGTTCTGCTTTATCTTTTTCTATAGTTAATTCTCTATTTTTCTCCTTTAGAAGTTTATTCGTACTGATTCTAATTTTATTGTTTTTGTATAACGATAAACTCAATAGCGATAAAATTGAAATCAAAGCAATACTCAAAATACTAATTAACTTAGAAAAACGTAATGTTTTTTGTTGACTTTTTTTCTCTTTGTCTAATTGTTCAATCGTCTTAAGTTGTTTGTCAAATTGAATTTTATCAACGGTGTTTTCAGCAACATAACTATTGTAATATTTTCCAATTGAATCTGTTAAATCGGCATATTTTTTTAAATATAAATTGGAACTTGAAATGTTTTTATTTTTTTCATAAGTCGCACTAAGAAGCTTATAAATGCGTTTAGTTAGTTGAAAATCATTGTTGTTTGTTTCGTTAGTTTGATTGGCAAGGTTTAAATAGTTAATGGCTTGCGGATAATTTTTCTTTAAAATTTCAATCTCTCCTAACTGAATGTATGCTTCGGTTTTTGTACTTAGCAAAGCATCATCACTTATATTTTCTATGACACCTTTTAAAATGTTACTAGCTTCGTTAATATTTCCTTTTTCTTTTTTGATAATAGCTTTTTGAAGGTTAATTAACTCAATAGCTTCAAGGAAATTTAATTTTTTGTAAATAACAGTAGCCTTTTCAAAATAAATTTCAGCAAAAGCAATATTGTTTTTCTTTAGATAGCATTTTCCTAAACCATAGTATGAAAGCGCAATGTTTGAATTAGGTTCTCCTTTGCTGTAAATACTAATTGCTCTTATGTAATAATCGATTGCTAAATCATTTTTTTCAAGTTCGTAAAAAATGGTGGCTAATTGCAAATAACAGTCAGCAAGTTTGTTGTCTAGATTATTTGCTTTGGCATATTCAATAGCTTTTTCTGTATACAAAATAGCTTTAGTATATGATTTTTTGGCTTCTTTATTGAACAAACCAATTTCTAAGTAATAATCAGTGCTATCACTTATTTTTCCAGCATCTTTGTAGACAGACTGTGTGTAACCATTTATAGTTACGAATAGAAATAATATGAAAAGTCGTTTAATCAAGAAATGCCTGAGTTAAATTTAACCCTGCAATTTAAAGTTTTTTAGCGATAATAAAAACTTTATTTTTTAGAAACGAAAGTAATTAAGTCAATTAATCGAGAAGAATAGCCAATTTCATTGTCGTACCAACCTACAATTTTTACCATTTTATCGATGACAGAAGTGAGTTGCGCATCGAACAAGCAAGAATGTGTATTTCCAATAATATCCACAGAAACAATGGGATCTTCGGTATAATCTAAAATTCCTTTAAAATTAGTTTCCGCTGCTTTTTTAAACGCTTGATTGATTTCTTCAATAGAAACTTGTCGTTTTACATTAAAAGTAATATCCGTCAAAGAACCATCTGGAACCGGAACTCGAATACCACAACCACCAATTTTTCCGTCTAATTCAGGAAATATTTTTGTTAACGCTTTTGCTGCGCCAGTTGTTGTAGGAACAATAGATTGCGCTGCTCCACGAGCTCGGCGTAAATCTTTATGAGGTTGATCATGTAAACTTTGGTCGGTAGTGTAGGAGTGAACGGTGGTGATGTACGCTTGTTCAATTTCGCACAATTCCTGAATGATTTTAATCATCGGAGCGGCATTATTTGTTGTACAACTTGCGTTGGAAATTATCGTTTCGCTTCCGTTTAAAATGTGTTCGTTTACCCCTAAAACAACAGTTTTTATTTCATCCACTTCAGAAGGTGCGGAAAGAATTACTTTTTTCGCTCCAACTAAAATATGTTGATTAATTTCTTCAAATGTTTTGAATTTTCCCGTCGATTCAATAACAATATCAACGTTTAGCGATTTCCAATCTAAATTTTTGATTTCTCTTTCGTGAAAAAACAGATATGATTTATCGTCAATGATAATCGAATCCTCAGAAAACGAAACGTTCTGATTCAAAACACCGTGAATGCTATCGTATTTTACCAAATGTGCCATTGTTTTGTTATCTGCAATGTCGTTGATGGCAACTACTTCAATAGTAGGATGATTCAAAAGCAATCGGAACAAATTACGTCCAATTCTTCCAAAACCATTAATAGCAATTCGTGTTTTCAATTTTATTTATTTTGAATTTGTTCTTGAATTTGAACTTTTAGTGAATGTGTTTCTCTGCATGATAAGAAGAACGTACTAAAGCGCCACTTTCCACATGTCTAAAACCTAATTCTTTTCCGATTTGTTCGTATTTCGCAAATTGTTCTGGTGTGATGTATTCTTTAACTGGTAAATGTTTTTTACTTGGTTGTAAATATTGACCAATCGTAACAATATCCACTTTAGCATCGGCTAAGTCATGTAAAACTTGAATCACTTCTTCCTCAGTTTCACCTAAACCTAACATGATACCCGATTTTGTTCTTTTGATACCTTGCTCTTTTAAATAGCGCAAAACTTCCAAACTTTTCTCATATTTCGCTTGGATACGAACTTCACGTGTCAAACGTTTTACGGTTTCCATGTTGTGCGAAACTACTTCTGGAGCTACTTCTATAATTCTATCTAAGTTTCTAGTATTCCCTTGAAAATCTGGAATTAAAGTTTCTAAAGTGGTGTTAGGATTCATTCGGCGAATGGCTTTCACGGTTTCTGCCCAAATAATCGAACCCATATCTTTTAAATCATCACGGTCAACGCTAGTAATAACCGCATGCTTGATGTTCATAATTTTGATAGAACGCGCTACTTTTTCAGGTTCGTCCCAATCCACATCTTCAGGGCGACCGGTCTTTACGCCACAAAAGCCGCACGAACGGGTACAGATATTTCCTAAAATCATGAAAGTTGCCGTTCCTTCGCCCCAACATTCGCCCATATTAGGACAACTTCCCGAAGTACAAATCGTATTCAGTTTGTATTTGTCTACTAAACCTCTAAGTTCGGTGTAGTTTTTACCCGTTGGTAGTTTTACGCGTAACCATTTTGGTTTGGGTTCTCTTGGTGGAAAAACATTATCAATAGCCGTGTCCATAATCAAAATTTTGATAGGCAAAGATACGATATGAAATTTAGAATTTTGAAGTAAGAATTTAGAAAATGAGAAAACTTTAGGAAAGTTTTAGGAAATGTAAAGACTAATTACTTCCCCGAAATAATCTCCGCCAATAATTTCTTAGCTCTTAGTAGTTTGATTTTGATGTTATTCAGCGGTTCATCAATTTGTTCTGCCATTTCTTGATACGTCATTTCTTGAAAATAACGCATTTGTATCACTTCTTGGTAAGCAGGTTTTAATTGTTTGATGTATTGTAGTAATTGGGCTAAATTTTGCTCGATAATCAATTCGTCTTCGGCAGAATTAGAATCATCGGCAACGCTGTAGGCTTGATGGTCTTCTTCATCATTCATTTCAATAAATAAAGACGATTTCTTTTTGCGAAGCATATCAATATGAACATTTTTTGCAATTGCAATCAACCAAGTATTAAAACCATATTCGGGATTATAAGTTGCAATTTTATCAAACGCTTTTGCGAAAGTTTCAATTACAATATCTTCGGTATCGGTTTCGTTTTCAGTGCGTTTTAGCATGAAACCATATACTTCATTCCAAAATAAATCCAATAAAAAAGTAAAAGCAACTTGGTCTCCCTTTTTTGCTTTTTCAATATTTTCTTGAATGATGACCGAATTTACTTCCAATGTATAGGTTTTGAGATGAGGTTTCTAAAAAATACGCTCAGTTGGGTAAAGATAAGTACAATTTCAATAATTGGATACCAATACATGACATCTTTTTCTTTTAGTTTTCCAGCGGCATAGCCTAAAGAAATCCATGAAAATAAATATCTAAAAACGATAATTCCAGTCACAATCATCCATTGGAATTGAAATGCCAACAAAACAATCGCTAAAACTAAAAACCAAAATTGACTAAAGAAAAATAATCCCAATTGAAATTTATCAAATCCTTTGTAGAATTTCGCAGTAGTAGCGTGTCTTCTTTTTTGGTAAACCCAAGATGAAAAAGTAGTTTTTGGTTCCGAAAAAGTAAAACTTTCTGGAGTGTATAAAATTGCTGTATTCTTTTTTGTAGCAGCTTGATTGATAAACAAATCATCATCACCTGAACGAATTTTCATGTGATCCATAAAACCACGAACGTTGAAAAATTCTTCTTTTTTATAAGCTAAATTGCGCCCAACCCCCATGTAAGGATTGCCAATTTTTGCCCAAGAAAAATATTGTGTAGCAGTTAACATTGTTTCAAAACGGATGATTTTGTTTAGGAAAGAATTCTTTACTTTTTCATAAGCACCATAGCCTAAAACAATCGTTTTTTCTTTGGTAAATTGAGTCGAAATTTGCAACAACCAATCGTTTGAAGCTGGATAGCAATCCGCATCGGTAAATACTAAATACTCGTTTTTTGCTGCTTTGATTCCTAAGGTTAACGCGAATTTTTTATTACCCCAAAACGCTTCGTTGTTTTGAACTTTTACCAATTTTACATTCGGATATTGCTTTTCGTAACTTTCAAATAATTCCAAAGTTTCATCGCTCGAAGCATCGTCGATTAAGACAATTTCGTAATCAGGATAGTTTTGGGTAACCAAAGTTTGAAAATATTTTTTGATATTTTCTTCTTCGTTTTTAGCACAAACAATAATGGAAATAGGTAAGCGTTTCGGAGTTCCTTCTGGTTTTTTACCAAAAGAGAATTTTCCGAAAATAAAAAGGTAATAAATAAATTGAATAAACACGATAACCGCAAAAGCGATTAAGAGTATTGTTAATATCATAAATTTTGAAAATTAAGAGTGCGAAGGTTCGCTGCAGTCTTTCATTTGTTCAGGAGTTTTTCCGCAGTAACTGCAGTTTTCTCCATCTTTGTTCAAAAACGGACTTTGGCTAGCACAAGTTCCAGCGAATTTTCCGTCTTTTTTTGCCCAAATTTTTATAGCGATACCTGCAAATGCAAGTCCTAAAAGTCCAATAGTAAATAATACAAGTTTCATCTTTTTCTATTTTGAACTGCAAATTTACAAAAGAAATTTGACTTAAATAATATTTACTTCCGCTTCTATTGCAATTCCGAATTTTTCTAAAATCGTTTGTTGAATATTTCTCGAAAGCGCTACAATTTCAGCTCCTGTTGC
>NZ_JAIWOF010000072.1 GCF_020217025.1 Flavobacterium sp.
TGTTCCATAATTGACTAAAACCAAGGCTTGATTTTTATGTACACCTGCATCACCAAAACGTTTTCCTTTAAAACCAGCTTGTTCAATTAACCAACCTGCAGGAACTTTTACTTCGGTTTCTGAAACTACATAATGCGGCATTTCTGGGTGAAGTGCTTTTGCTTTTTCGTAAGCTTCTTTTGCGATGATTGGGTTTTTAAAGAAACTTCCGCTATTGCCTAATTCTTTCGGATCAGGTAATTTACTTTGACGAATGGCAATCACAGCGTTGCTAACGTCTTTTAAGGTTGGGTTTTGTATATTTTGATGTTGTAATTCGGTTTCAATTGCACCGTAAGTAGTAGAAACTTTATGATTTCTCTTCGTTAATTTAAAACTGACAGAAGTAATGATATATTGATTTTTCAATTCGTTTTTGAAAACACTTTCACGGTATTCGAATTTACATTGCGCATTGGTGAAAGTTTCGATTTCTAATGATTTCAGGTTTAAAGCATCACAAGAAAACATAGTATCTTTAATTTCTACACCATAAGCTCCAATGTTTTGAATTGGAGTTGTGCCTACATTTCCAGGAATTAAGGATAAATTTTCAATCCCGCCAAAATTTTGATTGATGCACCAAAGTACAAACTCGTGCCAATTTTCGCCAGCTTGTGCTTTTACGATAGCAAAATCATCATTTTCTTCAACAATTTCTCTTCCTTTTAAATTCACATGAACTACTAATTTTTGAATGTCTTGCGTTAACAACATATTGCTTCCGCCACCCAAAATAAAAATATCGTTGTTTTTTGTCAACACTTCTTTTAATTCGTTGATAGAACTTACCGAAACAAATTGTTTGGCTTTGGCGTCAATTCCAAAAGTGTTGTAGTTTTTTAGAGAGAAATTAGTTTGAATATTCATAGTAGAATAATTTTTTTCAAATGTAATATTATGAATTTTAAATCGGAAATATTTTATACGATTGATGCGTTTCTTTAATAATTATCTCCGTTCGTTCGGCATGCGTGTCGGAAATAAAAATTTGTCCAAAAACAGCATCATTCACCATGGTTACTATTTTTTGCACACGTGTTTCGTCTAATTTATCGAAAATATCATCAAAAAGTAAAATGGGTAATTCGCCACTTTGTTTTTTCATAAATTCGAATTGAGCCAATTTTAAAGCAATCAAAAATGATTTTTGTTGGCCTTGCGAACCAAATTTCTTGATCGGGAAACCATCAATTTCAAAAACCAAATCGTCTTTATGAATTCCGACGCTGGTATATTGAATAATTCTATCTTTTTGAAGTGATTCTTCTAAAAGGGATAGTAATTCTTTTTCGAACAACTGACTTTCATATCGCAAAGCAACTGATTCATTTCCGCCTGAAATATCGGTGTGATGTTTTTGGAAAATCGGAATGAAATCGTTTAAAAATTGGTTCCTTTTTTCGAAGATTAATTGCCCGGTTTCGCTTAATAATTCGTTGTAAATAGCTAAATTATCTGCATCAAAAGTTTGGTTTAAAGCGAAGTATTTCAATAAAGCATTGCGCTGCGCTAATGTTTTTTGATATTGAATCAGCAATTGTAAATATTGGTTGTCTAAAGTTCCAATAACACTATCAATAAATTTCCTTCTTGTTTCGCTTCCTTCCACAATCAAATCGGCATCAGAAGGAGAAATAATCACTAACGGGATCAATCCTAAATGTTCCGAAAGCTTTTCATAGACTTTCCCGTTTCGCTTAATGGTTTTTTTTTGTCCTTTTTTTAAACTGCAAACAATTTTTTCTTCTTTTCCGTTTTTTTCAAGTAAAGCATCAATCACAAAAAACTCTTCGCCATGTTTGATATTTTGAACCGCTAACGGGTTGAAATAGCTTTTTCCGTAGGCCAAATGGTAAATTGCATCTAAAATATTGGTTTTTCCAACGCCGTTTTTCCCAACAAAACAATTGATTTTAGCGTCAAAATCAAATTCGATTTGGGCTAAATTCTTATAATTAAGTAAAGATAACTGTTTTAAAAACACAATAAATAAGGGTTGTTAGATGACTAAAAGTAAGACTTCCTGCAAAAGTAAATTGAAAATCTTAAAAATATCTACAAAAATGGTTTTAAATTTTAATAAAAATTATATTTTTGCACCTCATTAAATTAAAAATAAATGGCAACATATAACAAAAGAGGTTACAAAGCTCCAAAACCTGAAGAAGCAAAAGTTGAAAACGAGTTTGACGAAGTAGAAGCAGTTGATGTACAAGATAGTACTACAGCTGAGGTTTTTAATACTTTGGATGAGACAGCTTCAAAAACTGAGGATTGGGTAGCTAAAAATCAAAAATTACTTTTAGGTATTGTAGGTGCAATTGCGATTGGAACATTAGGATACTTATTATTCAATCGTTTTGTTGTTGAGCCTAAAGAAGAAAAAGCAGCAAACGAAATTTTTCAAGCGCAACAATTCTTTCAACAAGCTGTTGATGCTACAGAGAAAAACGATTCATTATACAATTTAGCACTTAAAGGTGGTGAAGGTAAATTAGGTTTCCTTGCGGTAGCGGAACAATATTCAGGAACTGCAGCTGGGAACTTAGCTAATTACCATGCTGGTATGGCTTATTTAAACTTAGGTGATTTTAAAAATGCTATTGCTTATTTAGAAAAATTTAAATCGGATGATGCTGTTTTAAAACCAATCGCTTTAGGAGCTATTGGAGATGCTTTATCAGAAACTAATAAAGTGGATGATGCGATTTCTTACTACAAGAAAGCAGCTGAAGCTTCTGAAAATGATTTTACTACGCCAAGATACTTGTTTAAAGCAGCTCAGTTATATGTGACTGCAGGAAAAAAAGCAGAGGCTAACAAGTTATTTGTAGAAATCAAAGAAAAATATGAAACTTCTAAAGAAGGAATGAATATTGACGCTTTCATTGCAATGACAGAATAATAATGGCAACAGAAAATAAAAATTTATCCAATTACGATAAAAACACAATCCCAAACGCGAAAGATTTTCGGTTTGGGATTGTTGTTTCAGAATGGAACGAACAAGTAACAGAAGGTTTGTATAACGGAGCTTTCGCTGCGTTAACCGATTGTGGTGCATTACCAGAAAACATTATTCGTTGGAATGTGCCAGGTAGTTTCGAATTGATTTTCGGAGCGCGCCAAATGCACGAAAAATTAGAGCTTGATGCTGTAATTGTAATTGGTTGTGTAATTAAAGGTGAAACGATGCATTTCGAGTTTGTATGCGAAGGTGTTACTCAAGGTATGAAAGACTTAAATCTTTTATACGATGTACCCACCATCTTTTGTGTGCTAACCGATAACAACATGCAACAATCGTTAGATAGAAGTGGAGGAAAACACGGAAACAAAGGAGTAGAAGCAGCAATTGCGGCTATTAAAATGGTAGATTTGAATAGAAAATAAAAGGATTTCCTTTAAAATCAATATACTAATCCCGATTTTCATCGGGATTTTTTGTTAACAAAAATTTGGAGGTTAAACGCATAAAAATCCCTAAATTTGAAAAAAATAATGCGTTATGTTTAAGTTGGGAAAAGGTAGATTACCAAAAAATAAAAGATTTAATTACACACCTCGTCATTACGAAGGTAAAACGGTAGATAATCCATTTGATTTTGATTCTGCAATACGACGCGATAGAGAAACCGCAAGTTATAATGACATGAGAGCAATGTGGAGCGATGCTAGAGACGCTAGTAGGAACAGAAAGAATCGCTCTTTCAATATGCGTGTTATTATCATTGCCTTAATTTTGGTGTTGATCTTTTTCTTTATCATCGATTTTGATTTTTCCATATTTAGAAGAAAATAATGGCAGCGAGTATTATTCAACTTTTACCCGATCATGTTGCCAATCAAATTGCTGCGGGAGAAGTGGTGCAACGCCCTGCTTCTGTAGTGAAAGAGTTGCTGGAAAATGCCGTTGATGCCAAATCAACCGATATCAAATTAATCGTTAAAGAAGCTGGTAAAACGCTAGTTCAAGTTATTGATAATGGTTTAGGTATGAATACAACCGATGCGCGTTTGTGCTTCGAACGCCATGCTACATCTAAAATCCGAAAAGCAGAAGATTTATTTGATTTGCATACCAAAGGTTTTCGTGGCGAAGCATTGGCTTCCATTGCTGCGATTGCTCATGTGGAATTAAAAACAAAGCAAGACCAAGAAGAACTTGGAACTCATATTGTTATTGAAGGTAGTAAATTGGTAACCCAAGACGTAGCGGTTTTACCAAAAGGGACTTCTTTTGCAGTTAAGAATTTGTTTTTCAATATTCCAGCTAGAAGAAATTTCTTGAAATCGGAAACGGTAGAATTTCGTCATATAATGGATGAATTCCAACGTGTAGCGATGGCACATCCGTCGATTTCGTTTACTTTGATCCATAACGGAAGTGAATTGTATAATTTACCAAGTTCCAATTACCGTCAAAGAATCGTCAATATTTTTGGTGGAAAAACGAATGAAAAATTAGTTCCAGTTTCTGAAGAAACCGAATTAATTACCATTTCAGGATTTGTAGGAAAACCCGAATTCGCTAAAAAGAGTAGAGGCGAACAGTTTTTCTTTGTGAACGATAGATATATCAAGAGTGCGTATTTGCATCATGCGATTATGAGCGCTTATGAAGGATTATTGAAAGAAGGCAATCAACCAAGTTATTTCTTGTATTTGCAAGTGCCACCGCATACGATTGATATTAACATTCATCCAACCAAAACCGAAATTAAGTTCGACGACGAACATTCGTTATATGCTATTTTGCGTTCGGCTGTTAAGCATAGTTTAGGACAATTTAATGTGGCACCCGTTTTAGATTTTGAACGCGATGCTAATTTAGACACACCTTACGAATATAAAAACAGAGAAGCCGATTTTCCAACGATTCAAGTGGATTCGAATTTTAATCCATTTGCATCTGAAAAACCGAGTTCGAAACCGTTGTCTTCTTTTGGAAGTTATAAAAGAGAAAGTACAACGGCGAGTTGGGAAAGTTTGTATGTTGGGTTAAAACAAGATACACAAGAAATAGAAGCTTTTTCATTTGAAAGTGAAGAAGTTACGAGTAAATTGTTTGATGATGATGTGATAGAAACCAAAACCACTTCAACCTATCAAATTCATAAAAAATATATTGTTAGTGCTATAAAATCGGGAATGTTGGTTATTGATCAAGGAAGAGCGCACCAACGTGTGTTATATGAACAATTTCTGACTAATATTACAGTTCAGAAAGCATCGAGCCAACAATTGCTATTTCCGTTGGAATTGTATTTCTCTTCTGATGAGATGATTTTATTGAAAGAATTACAATCGTCTTTAGAAAATACCGGATTTGTTTTTGATGCTTTCAATAGTGATTCCGTTCAAATTTCAGGATTACCAATTGGAATGACGGAGAGTGAAGTTTCTATTGTTTTAGAAGAATTGATTGGAAATTTACAAAATGAAATTCCAGAAAGTAGTTTTTCACAAAGTGATAGTATTGCCAAATCGATGGCAAAAAGTATGGCTGTTAAAACCGGAACTTATTTAACCGAAAAGGAGCAAGAAAATTTAGTAAATTCTTTATTTGCTTGTAAAGAGCCTAATGTTTCTCCTTTTCAAAAACCTACTTTTATCACGTTAACGGTAGAAGATTTAGATAAAAAATTTGCGATATGATGAACATGACCGAAACTGTAAAACAGTTATTAATTATTAATGTTTTATTTTTTATAGGAAGTTATTTTGTGCCACAAGCCAATGAATTATTAGCGCTTCATTATTTTGAAAGTGATGGTTTTAAATTTTGGCAACCTATATCTTACATGTTCATGCACGGAAGTTTAATGCATATTTTCTTTAATATGTTTGCTTTGATTTCTTTTGGAAGTGCTTTAGAACATTTTTGGGGAGCAAAAAAGTTTTTGTTTTTCTATTTTTCTTGTGGATTGGGAGCAGCTATAATTCATTCAGGAGTAAATTATTACTATTTTCATGATGGATTAAATGTTTTACTATCTCATAATATTGACAAAGGACAAATTATTGAACTTTTAAATCAAGGAAAATACGATACATCTTGGATAGAATTTATTTCACAAAGTGATTTAGAAAAAATGTATTCGTCTTATTTAACACCTGCTGTTGGAGCTTCAGGATCTATATACGGATTATTAGTGGCTTTTGCCTTTATGTTTCCTAATGCTGAGTTGATGATGATGTTTATTCCCGTTCCTATTAAAGCTAAATACTTTGTTCCTGTAATTGTCTTGTTAGATTTGTTTTCAGGAGTAACAGGTTATAGTATTTTTGGTGGAAATATTGCCCATTTCGCACACGTGGGCGGTGCATTAATTGGTTTTATTATGATGTGGTATTGGAAGAAAAATCAATTCAATCAAAATCGTTGGGATAGATAGTTTTTTAGAAGATAGAAAAAAGAACAAAGAGAAAAGAAATGAACATTTTAGACGATTTAAAACTACAATACAACACCGGAGGTATGGTTCAAAAGTTAATCTTTTGGAACATAGGTTGCTTCTTGTTGTCGTTGGTGTTTTTTTATAGTTTTTCTGTTGGAAGTTTTCAAATTCCAACATGGATTGCTTTATCGTCTGATTTTGGGACGTTTATTCGTACTCCATGGTCATTAATCACATTTAATTTCTTTCATGCCGGATTTTTGCATTTGATTTTTAATCTGATGGTGCTCCATTTTGCAGGAAGGTTGTTTTCAACTTATTTTACCGATAAGCAATTGCTAGGAGTTTACGTTTTAGGCGGAATTTTCTCTGGACTAACCTTTGTGCTTTCTTATATTGTCATTGGAAAATCAGGTTTGTTAGTTGGGGCTAGCGGAGCTATTATGGCTATTTTAATTGCTACAGCAACGTATGCACCTTTTATGTTATTGCGCATTCCGTTAATAGGAATTGTGAAGCTTTGGCATGTGGCTTTTGTTATTTTGTTAGTAGACTTAATTCAAATGCCATTAGATAATACAGGTGGACATTTAGCACATTTAGGAGGAGCTTTATTCGGATTTATCTACATCAAGTTATTACAATCAGGCAAAGATGTTACAAAGCCTTTTTTAGCTTTATTAGATACTTTTGCGAATCTTTTCAAACCGAAAAAGAAAACCCCATTTAAAAAGGTACATCGCAATACAACAAAAAAAGTAGTAAATTCGTTTACAGAGAAAGATATCACACAGAAACAAATTGATGATATTTTAGATAAAATTAGTAAATCGGGTTATGATAGTCTAACTAAAGAGGAAAAAGAGTTTCTCTTCAAAGCTGGAAAATAAATGCAGAAACAGTCATGGTTAAGTAAAATAATGTTCTTTTTTAATATAGTCCTCGCTGTATTGACTTTCCTTGCTTATTCATTACCTTTTTTAGCACCAAAAGCCTTTCCTTTTTTGAGTGTTTTAACGCTTATTTTACCTTTGTTTTTAATCCTGAATTTTTTCTTTTTTGTGTATTGGCTTTTGCAATTAAAGCGTTACATGTTACTATCGGGATTGGTTTTGCTTTTAGGAATAACGTTTATTAATCGTTTTTATAAATTTTCGGAAACGAATTTACCTAAAGAAGAGAACGATTTTACTTTGATGAGCTACAATGTACGTCTTTTTAATTTATACGAATGGCTTCCGCAAAATGATGTACCAGAGCAAATTTCTAAGTTAATTGAGGAACAGAAACCAGATATTTTGTGTTTACAAGAATTTTCTCCAAGTGACCGTGTAAACACGAAAATGTTTCCATTTAGTTATGTCAAGTTATACGGTGGAAAGAATAAATATGGTCAAGCTATTTATTCAAAATATAAAATTATTGATGAGGGAGAAATTGAATTTCCAAATTCAAGTAACAACGTAATCTTCGCTGATATTGTCAAAGAAAAAGATACAATTCGTGTTTATAGCATGCACTTGCAATCAATAAAAATCAGTACCGATATTCATGAAGAAATAGACGAAGCAAAATCAAAATTTATTTTCAAACGTTTAAGTGAAGCTTTCACATTACAACAACATCAAGCGGAACTAATTAAGTCGCACTTTGAAGGTTGTAATTTTTCTAAAATTGTATGTGGAGATTTGAATAATAGTGCTTTTTCTTATGTATATCGTACTATAAAAGGTGATATGAAAGACGTTTTTGAACAAGCAGGAACTGGTTTTGGAAAATCGTACAATTACAAATACTATCCGGCCCGAATTGATTACATTTTTGTAGAAAATAATATTGAAGTAAAACAATTTACATCAATAGATACTTTTTTACAAAGCGATCATTTTCCGCAAGTTACACGTTTAAAAATTGTAAAAGAAGAAGATAAGTAGTATTATAATTTTTGATTTTTTAAATAATCAACTGCATATCTTCCTTCGTTAAATAATAAATCCAAAATACTCAAATTATTGATAAATCCATGTTTTTCATTAAAAACTTGAGTGTATTCTTCTAACTGAGCGGTGTCTTTTTTTCCGTTTACTAAAGGTCTGAAATCAGTATAATCAGAAACTTCATGGAAGAATTCTATTGTCTTTTCTGGTTGTATATTAATTCCCAAAGAATCGTTTACCAATTCGAAAACTTCCAAATTCAAGTCCATTAAAAACTTATGTTTTTTCTCAAATAACGGACGAAAATCATCTTCAAAATATTCAAAGAAAGGCGAAGTTCGATAAGCGGCTTCTAAAGATTTAAAGTGATTTTTTTGCCATCCAAAATCGTTTTCAATACGAACATCTTTATATTTTTGATGCTTTTCAACTGCATGTTTTACAGGGATATTCAATAGTTGAACTCCATTTGGACTATAAATATACATCCTGTTTCTGTTGGTTTGTTTTTGAAAATTATCTTCCATTTCAAACGTAACTGAATCCGCTTGTATTATAGCTACATAATGACTAATTGAAGGAAAATAAGTAGGATGTATAAGAATGTTGTTCATGATAAATATTGTTTTAAAAACACGAATTTCACTAATTATCACAAATTAATTCGTGCTAATTAGTGAAATTCGTTTAAAATTATATTAAGCTTCTTCTTTCTTTTTCTTCTTTTTTCTAAAGTAATCAAAAGCAAAATAACCTGCTAAAGCAAATAAGAAATATTGGAAATACGATTTTGGTTGCCCATCTCCGCTAACGGTTGTAAATAATCTATCCCAACGAATGCTCCAATTTCTGATACCATCGTTAATACCATCAATGCTCATCCAAATGAAAATTGGTTTTCCAACGATGTGGTCAGCTGGAACAAAGCCCCAATAACGAGAGTCTAAGGAATTGTGACGGTTATCTCCCATCATCCAATAATAATCTTGTTTAAAAGTATAAGAAGTGGCAACTTGACCATTAATACGAATTTCATCTCCGTTTACTTTCAAGTCGTTTCCTTCGTACTCGCCAATTATCTTTTTATAAAGCGGTAAATTTTCTTTATTTAAAGTAACCGTTTTTCCGGCTTCTGGAATATAAATTGGACCCATATTGTCTCGGTTCCAATTGTTTTTTAAAGATGGTTTTCCGTCTTGAATATCAGTAAAAATTCCATCTTCAGCTGTTTTACTAATTTGACGTTTTACCGAACTAATTCTACTATCTGATTTAAGTTGTTCATATTTTTCAGCTGTTAAGTTTCCATAAAAATAACTTGGAGAAATCATCAAACCTAATTTGTTGTAAATATCTTGGTCAATTTGGCCTGTTACTGCGGTAGTTAAAGTGTCTCTCGATATTTCTTCAAATGCATATCTATTAATTAACTCATTTTTTAGTTCAGGTTTATCCCAAATTTCATTTTTAATTTCAAATAGTGGATAACCTTCGGTAATTTGATAGAAATTTTTTATTTCATCCACATTTATATTATTTGTTTTAATCAAATAAAAATACTGTGGTTTTGCTCTTTCAGGAAGAATCGATTCTTTTCCGTTAATAAAAATGATACCATCT
>NZ_JAIWOF010000073.1 GCF_020217025.1 Flavobacterium sp.
CTAATTTCTATTTTATCACCAGGAATTGCCGTACAACGTTTTACGTAGTTGGTTTTTTTATCGATAGGTTTATCATATCTTTTATCTGCTGCTTTGTACATGTGAAACAAAGTATCTGCAGGCCAGTTAAACACCACAATATCATTACGCTCAATTTTTTGTAATGCAGGAAAACGGAAATAAGGTAATGAAGGTTTTGCTAAATAGGATTTTGTTTTAATAATTGGTAAAGTATCATGAACCATTGGCGCAGCAATAGGTGTGATTGGAGTTCTTGCTCCGTAATGGAATTTACTCACGAATAAAAAGTCGCCTACCAATAACGATTTTTCTAATGAAGAGGTTGGGATCGTATATGGTTGAATAAAATAGGTATGAACTAAAGTAGCAACTACAACGGCAAACGATAACGAACCTAAAGTATCCATTGTTTTGTTTGGCGCTTTTAAATCACGATTGGCATGATAAGTTGTTTCTTGTGTGTAATTTACATAAGCGATGTAAAATCCTAAGGTAACTACACCTAAAACCATGTCTAAGGTTGATTTTTTACCAAAAGTTCTTAGGGTTTCAATCCAAATAATTGGAAATAAAAACAAGTTAATAACGGGAATAAAAAGCAATAAAATCCACCATTTCGGGCGGTTGATGATTTGCATTAATACAATTCCGTTATAAACAGGAACAAATGCTTCCCATGCTTTTCTATTTGCTTTTACGTATAATTTCCAAGTTCCAATTCCGTGAATTACTTGAACTAATAAGATAAATAGTAACCAACCTGATATTTCCATTTTTAATATCGTTTACTTGTTAAATTGTGTAATTGTTTATTTTGAGGTTAAACCCAAAACATCTTTCATAGTGAAAACACCTTTTTTTCCAACTAACCACTCGGCTGCAACTACAGCTCCTAAAGCAAAACCTTCTCTGCTGTGTGCCGTGTGCTTAATTTCGATTTGGTCCACTTCGCTGTCATAAAAAATACTGTGTGTTCCAGGTACGTTTTCAATACGTTTTGCTTCAATATGAATTTGCTTCGCCTGTTCGCTATTGCTCGAGTCATTACTAATTGGAGTTTCTAATGTCCAATTGGCATAATTGGTATGTTTGATAACTCCTTCGGCTAATGTAATTGCTGTTCCGCTTGGTGCATCTAATTTTTGAGTGTGATGAATTTCTTCCATTGAAACTTTGTATTGTTTCAAGTTGGCCATCATTTTAGCTAAATATTCGTTCAATTCAAAAAACACGTTTACACCTAAACTAAAATTAGAAGCATAAATGAAACTTCCGTTTTTTTCTTCACACAATTGAACCATTTTCGGATAATCGGCTAACCAACCTGTAGTTCCTGAAATAACGGGAATTCCATTATTTAAACATTCTGAAATATTTCCTACGGCACTATCAGGAACACTAAAATCGATAGCAACATCGGCATTTAGTAAACCTTCAAATGTATTGTCGTGATCTTTCTTTAATACGATGTCATGTCCTCGTTCTAAAGCTATTCTTTCAATAACTTTTCCCATTTTTCCGTATCCTAAAAGTGCGATTTTCATAGTAGTTAGTTGTTGGATTTCTTGTATTGTTACCTAATTTTTTGTTAAAAACTATAGGTTAATGTCATTCCGTAGTTGAATTTGTAATCAATTTGATTTTGATTCATATCAGGTTTTAACGAAAGATTATCATTAACGTTAAATTGCATTAAATGTGCGTCAATATTAGCATCAATGATATTTAAAATATAAATTCCAGCGGTTATTAATGCAGACAAATCTCTATTTCTTTGATGAAATTTTTGAGCACGAATTAATCGATCATTATCTAATCCACCATAAATTGGATGATCAGGATCTGAGGTGCCGTCTAATCTTCTTTTGTACTCGTTTCTATAATCATGATATTTTTTTTGATTCCAAGTGTAAGAATAAATTCCAACACCTAAGCCAATATAAACAATAGGAACTTTCCAATATTTTTTGTTGTAAGCTTGTCCAAGTCCAGGAACTAAAGCCGAATAAAAAGCCGCTCTAGCAGGACGATTAGGATCAATAACGGCTTTCACTGTATCTTGCGTTTTCAACGTCATTTCCTCTTGCGCTCTTCCTTTAAAACTTAGAAAAAGACAAGTCAAAATAAATATGTAGTGCAGCTTTCTCACTAAGAGTTTATTAATTTTAAAATGCGATTAAAGTCTTCTTCAGAATGGAAAGGAATCGTAATTTTTCCTTTTCCGTTTCCTGCTACTTTTACATCTACTTTTGTTCCGAAATAGTTAGCAAACGCTTTTTTCTCTTCTTCGTTGATGTCAAACGAGTTACCTTTTGCAGGTTTAGCAGTTTTTGGTTTTAAACTATCTTGATAATTTTTAACCAAAGCCTCTGTTTCTCTTACCGAAAGATTCTGAGTAACGACTTTATGGTAAATATCGCTTTGAATATCTTGATTGTCAATGTTAATCAACGCTCTTCCGTGTCCCATTGAAATAAAACCGTCACGCATTCCTGTTTGAATGATTGGATCTAATTTCAATAAACGTAAATAATTGGTAATCGTAGAACGTTTTTTACCTACGCGCTCACTCAATTCTTCTTGAGTTAAATTGATTTCTTCGATTAATCTTTGATAGGAAATGGCAACCTCGATTGGATCTAAATCATGACGTTGGATGTTTTCCACCAAAGCCATAACCAATGATTCATTATCATTAGCCAAACGAATGTAAGCCGGAATCGTTTTTAATCCGATTAATTTAGAAGCACGCAAACGACGTTCTCCCGAAATTAATTGGTAATTATTAAAATCTAATTTTCTAACAGTAATTGGTTGAATTACGCCTAATTCTTTAATCGATTTGGCTAATTCTTGTAGCGTTTCTTCGTTGAAATTCGTTCTAGGTTGAAACGGATTAATCTCAATCGATTCGACATCTAATTCAATAATATTTCCTACAACTTTATCTGCGTTTTTGTCCTCAACCGATTTAATATCGTTCTCCGGATCTTTCAATAAAGCCGATAATCCTCTTCCTAAGGCTTGTTTTTTAACCGCTTTTGTCATCTTCTTTATTATTGATTTTTCTTAATAATTTCTTCAGCTAAGTTCAAATAATTAGTCGCACCTTTACTTGTAGCGTCATAATTAATGATACTTTCTCCAAAACTTGGAGCTTCGCTCAATTTGATATTTCTTTGAATGATTGTTTCAAAAACCATGTCGTTAAAGTGTTTTTGTACTTCTTCTACCACTTGGTTCGATAAACGTAAACGAGAATCGTACATGGTTAACAATAATCCTTCAATATCTAAATTTGGATTGTGGATTTTTTGGACACTTTTAATCGTGTTCAATAATTTTCCTAAACCTTCTAAGGCAAAATATTCGCACTGAATTGGAATAACCACACTATCAGCTGCAGTTAAAGCATTCAAAGTTAATAAACCTAATGAAGGCGCACAATCGATTAAAATATAATCGTATTTATCTTTTACACTTTCCAATGCTGTTTTTAGCATGTACTCGCGATTTTCTTTGTCAACTAATTCAATTTCGATAGCTACCAAGTCAATATGAGCTGGAATCACCGAAACGTTTGGTGCCGAACAAGAAACGGTTGCTTCCTCTGGAGTAGCACTATGCTCTAGAACTTGGTACGAACCAATTTCCACACTTTCTACATCGATTCCTAAGCCCGAACTCGCGTTAGCTTGTGGGTCAGCATCGATTAAAAGTACTTTTTTTTCTAAAACACCAAGAGAAGCTGCTAAGTTAACAGATGTAGTTGTTTTTCCTACACCACCTTTTTGATTGGCAATTGCAATGATTTTACCCATTTGATTATTGAAAATTTTAAGCCGTAAAAATACAATTATTTATGGTTTTTTCAAGGCAATTTTGTTAACAATGGGTTAAAGTGTTATTTGGCTGAATGTTAGCTTGTTTTTTTGTTTTAAAATGACTTAAAACTTCAAAATGAAACCAATTTGAAGGATTTAAATTTGATTTAGTTTTTCAGCCGCTGCCATCAAAGTTTCATCGGTTTTAGCGAAACAAAAACGTAGCATGTGTCTATCCGTGTTATCATTATAAAAAACAGAAATTGGAATGGAAGCCACACCATGATTTACGATTAATTCTTTAGCAAAATCCACATCGTTTTTATTCGAAATTTGGTTGTAATTCACCACTTGAAAATAGGTTCCATCACAAGGCATCAATTCAAAACGACTGTCTTTAATTAGGTTTTGAAACAAATCGCGTTTGCGTTGGTACATTTTGGAAACTTCACTAAAATCAACCACATCCAAGTATTCTGAAATAGCATGTTGCGAAAAACTATTCACACTAAACACCAAAAACTGATGCACTTTCTTCATTTCGTACATAAGATGTTCAGGAGCAATTAAATACCCAACTTTCCAACCCGTTACATGTAACGATTTTCCAAAAGAAGAAGCTATAATCGTTCTTTCGACTAATTTTGGACGTGTATTAAACGAAATATGCGGTTGCGAAAACGTAATATATTCATAAACTTCGTCTCCCAAAACTAGGATTTGAGGATGTTTTTCTAAAATGGTTTCTAAAGCTTCAAAATCTTGTTCGGTCCAAATTCTTCCCGTAGGATTGTGCGGATTGTTGATGACAATCATTTTCGTTTTAGTCGAAATTGCGCTTTCAATTTGGTTGAAATTGGGTGTGTAATCATCGTTTAATGAAACACGAACAGGTTTTCCACCTGCAACTAAAACCGAAGGTTCGTAACTGTCATAACTTGGATCTAAAATCAATACTTCATCACCTTGATTAACAAACGTATTAATCGCTGTAAAAACGCCTTGTGTAGCGCCAGCGGTAATCAACATTTCGTTTGCTGTATTGACTTTTCTATCGTATTGTTTTAAGGTTTGATTCGCAATTTTTTCCAATAACGAAGGCAAACCCGCCATTGGCGTATATTGGTGAATATTATCTCGAATAATACGTTCCGATATTTGCAACAAACGTTCGTCTTCTGGGAAATTGGGAAATCCTTGCGATAAATTAATAGCGCCGTGTTGATTCGCTAATTGCGACATTACGGAAAAAATACTGTTGGTGATGCTAGGTAGTTTTGACATGAAACAAAAATATAAAAAATATACACGCTCTAATTTCTTCAAATTACTTTATTTTGTGATTTAATTCTGAGATTTTGAAGATAATCATATTAACACCGATGGAAATTGAGCGAGAAAAAGTCCTAAACGCTTTAGCTCGAATTCCCAATTTGAATCATACGTACGAAGTAATCGTTTCTGGAATTGGTCGTGAAAGTACGGCTAAGGCGATGATGCAATTGCCACCACACGATATTTGTGTGTTAATGGGTTTTGCTGCTGTAGTTGGAAAAGAAGCCCATTTACCCGATTATTTGCATTTAGGAAAACCTGTCGAAATTACCAATGCCTCGCTATACGGTTACGAAGGTGGCTTGTTTGAAAACGGAAAACCCATCATCACCGAAAAGCCAAAGCTAAATTTACCTTGTTTGTCTTCTTTAACTTCCGATAAGTTTGTAAGAACAACCGATTTAGCCGAAAAAACGGTTGTAAATATGGAAGATTACACGTTTAAATATTTGAAAAAACCACAAGATTTTATCGTGCGCATCATCTCCGATTTTTTACCTCACGAAACCGAAATCGACTTTTTTGAAGAAGTGAAAAGTATTGATTTTTTGGAAGGTGTGATGGCGGTGGATGGGGTTTAAATTTTAATCCTCATCTGCAGAAATAGGTTCATCGTTCATAAATGCTTCAAAGGATCCAATTGGAGCAAAATCAATATTTATTGTCGAATAATCATCTTTTTTACGCCATAATCTAACAGAATCTGTGCCTTTTTTTTGTAACCATTCAAGGGTTACTGGTTGTCTCTCTTTTAAGCCTAAAACGTCTACAAGTAGCCACTGTCCTAGAGCGGATTGCCCATATCTTCTGCCGTTTTCATCATATTCTGTATTGCTTCCAGATTGAAAGTTTTTCATATTGTCACCAGTTAACAAAGCGGGAATACGTTTGCCGTTAGGTAATTGTAGGTGAAAACGAACTTCTGGATTATCGCTTTCTTCATTTTTTCTTTTTTTGATAATGTCTAAAATATCATTGCAGAAAAAATTTGGTTTTTTTCTATGAAATTCTATAGGAACTGGTAAATAAACTTCATTGAGAGGTCTCGGTGTATTACCACTTTTTGGCGCTCCATTCCATGCGTTCAATCCTGATTTTCCTTCAACTTCTTTACTTTGATATGAATATAATGGCAAATAAGCCTCAATTATATCAAGTTCAATTTCTTTTGAAGAATCTATTAATTTAAAATATGCTTCTAATAAAAATGCAAATGGGTCTTCAATAATTTTTACATCAAATTTTTTAAGTAATAGTGTATTGTATTTTTGAGAATCGAATTTTTGCCATATCTGAGAGTCACCAAAAGTGTATTTATAATCTTTATATCCATCTGACCAAGAAAAAGATGTTGGAGTAGGGTTGAAATCCTGTAGCTTGTTAAGATTAATTAATGGATATGCGCATTCATTAATTATAAAACGACCTTCATCTCTTGTTACATAATGATATATGTTTTTGTCTTCTGATAATCCTAAACGATTATAATCCCTTATCATTTTTTCGTTCTTAAGTTCAGAAATTTTATATGCTAAAGAATGTAAATCTCTTCGATGTTGATTTATTTCATTTTGATTACTTTTTAGTTGCATTACTTTCTGAAATGATGGTTTGCTTCCCATCCAAGTTTTTAACCCAATGCCAATTCTATTTTCTCCAAAAACTGATAGTACATCATGTGGAGTGTTCGCAATATCTACATTTTGGCTTTTGAATATTTTGGCAAAAACAGTTTCTTGAAACTTTGAATCAAGATAAGGTATCATGTCGCCTTGTTTTTGACGAAATAAATTAGTCAATGCTCCATAAACTTGTAAGAATTGAATGTATTCTTTTCTCTGTTCTTCAGAATATTGTTCCCAAACACTCATAGATTATAAAACTTTTAATATTTCCTTACTAATTCTCTCAATTAAAGGAGTTGTTACAGAATTACCGGCTTGCATATACAATTTGCTATTTGCAATATTTGGTAAGATATATTTTTCAACAGGATAACCTTGAAAAGCAAAACATTCTTTCGGTGTTAGTTTTCTGATTCCATAATCATCTAAAACTAAAGGAACATTATGACCGCCTGCTCCCATATTTGCCGTTAATGTTGGACAAACATTACTTTTGTTTTCTCTAACATAAACCCTTCTCCATTGATATATTGTATCTTTTGAAGTCATCGTTTTTATTAATTCAGGATAATATTGATGATCTTTATTATAGTATAAATTCTCTGCTTGTTTTCCCTTTTCCAAAATATCATGAATAGTTCTTGTCAAAGGAATAGCTTCAGGAAACTTGAAATCTATATGATTTTTTACCTGTTTTGGGTCAAAAGCAACAATAAATATTCTTTCTCTATTTTGAGGGACATTTGCATGAGTTGCAGAATTTAGAACCTTGGTGTATGCTTTGTAGCCTAATTTTTCTTCTAAAATTTCAAGAATAATTTTGAAAGTATTTCCTTTATCATGAGAAACAAGATTCTTAACATTTTCTAAGAAAACAACTTTAGGTCTTCGAGTTTCAATAATTTTTTCTAAATCAAAAAATAGTGTTCCTCTTGTGTCGTGAAATCCTTTTTGATATCCTGCAATTGAAAAAGCTTGACAAGGAAATCCAGCACACAAAATATCAAATTCTTTTGGAATATAGTTTTTAGTCACATCTTTGGTTATATCTCCGAATGGTACTTCTCCAAAGTTAGCTTGATATGTGATTTTTGCCGCATCATTCCATTCGCTAGTGTATACACATTTACCTCCAACATTTTGCAAGGCTATTCTAAAGCCACCAATTCCAGCAAATAAATCAATAAATTTAAATGTATAATTTTCAGGAGTTGGAAAAGGCACATCTTCAACTTCAAAAAGTAATTGTTGTAATGCTACGTCAGAAACAAGCGATGTATTTTCTTCTTGATTTTTATATTCAACGATTTGATCTAAAAATTCTTTTGCTTCTTTCTCAAAATGAGATTTCACTCCATTTCTATAATTATGTAAGTAATGAGTTAATACAGCTTTTCTATTATCGTCTTCTTCTACAAAACGAATTTTAAATTTTTTTCCGTCAAATTCATCTATTGATATTGTCTCTTTCATCATCATTTCTTAAAATTTTTATCATTGAAAAACATTGTAAAATCACTTTCTAAAGCACAAATTATTTTCTCCATAATTTCTATGGAAACATTTCTTTTGCCTTTTTCAATATCAGAAATGTAGTTTCTGTCAACATTGGAAATATTAGCTAAATGCTCTATTGAAAAGTTTTTTTCTTCTCTAAGAGTTTTAACTTTTTGTCCAAATTTTTCTTTAATATTCATGGTTATAAATTTATTGTTATGCTTACAATTGACCCGCTTACAATTGTAAGCATAGTTTCTATAGTTGTTAACAAATTTTTAGGCATAAAAAAACACCAACATTGCTGCTGGTGTTTTTTGTTTTTATATTGAGTTTAAACTACTCTTCCAATAAAACCTCTAAAATCGTAATCGCGGCATCGCTAATTTTAGTTCCAGGGCCAAAAACGGCTACTGCTCCGGCGTCGAATAAGAATTGGTAGTCTTGTGCTGGGATAACACCACCAACAATCACCATAATATCTTCTCTTCCGTATTTTTTTAGTTCTTCGATAACTTGTGGTACTAAGGTTTTGTGTCCCGCTGCTAAAGAAGAAACGCCTAAAATGTGTACGTCGTTTTCAACCGCTTGTTTCGCAGCTTCTTGTGGCGTTTGGAATAACGGACCAATGTCTACGTCAAAACCTACGTCGGCATAACCTGTTGCTACTACTTTCGCACCACGATCGTGACCGTCTTGTCCCATTTTCGCAATCATAATACGAGGACGACGTCCTTCTTTCTTCGCGAAAGCATCGGCTAATTGTTTTGCTTTTTCAAAACTTTCGTCGTTTTTAATTTCTTTACTATACACGCCGCTAAAACTTCTAATTTGTGCTTTATATCTTCCGAAAACTACTTCTAAAGCATCACTAATTTCGCCTAATGTAGCTCTGTTTCGTGCTGCTTCTACTGCTAAAGATAGTAAATTTTCACCACCATTTTTAGCGCTTTCGGTTAATTTTGCTAAACATTCGGCAACTTTAGCGTTATTGCGAGTCGCTTTGATTTGTTCTAAACGTTCAATTTGTTGTTTGCGCACCATTTGGTTATCCACATCCAAAATATGTAGCGGATCTTCTTTTTCCAAACGGTATTTGTTCACCCCAACAATAATATCTTGACTACTGTCGATACGTGCTTGTTTACGCGCAGCAGCTTCTTCAATTCTTAGTTTTGGAATTCCAGCTTCTATGGCTTTGGTCATGCCGCCTAATTCTTCCACTTCTTCAATTAATGCCCAAGCTTTCTCCGCAATTTCCGCTGTTAAACTTTCTACGTAATAACTTCCTGCCCAAGGGTCAACTGTTTTACAAATTTTGGTTTCTTCTTGTAAAAAGATTTGGGTATTACGAGCAATTCGAGCTGAGAAATCGGTTGGTAAAGCAATTGCTTCGTCCAAAGCATTCGTGTGTAACGATTGAGTTCCTCCAAAGGCTGCTGCGGCTGCTTCAACAGCAGTTCGAGCCACGTTATTAAAAGGATCTTGCTCCGTTAAACTCCAACCTGAAGTTTGGCAATGCGTTCTTAAAGCCAATGATTTTTCGTCTTTTGGATTGAATTGCTTCAATAGTTTTGCCCAAAGCATACGACCGGCGCGCATTTTTGCAATTTCCATAAAATGATTCATTCCAATCGCCCAGAAAAACGAAAGGCGAGGAGCGAACGTATCAATATCCATTCCAGCCGCTAAACCAGT
>NZ_JAIWOF010000210.1 GCF_020217025.1 Flavobacterium sp.
GCAAGTTCAAGAGCAAAGTGTTGCTCGATTGGCGAGCCTGTGGAATAGTTATCTGGAATAGCAAACGTCTTAACTAGCCCCGATGGGAGTGGAAATCTTTTTTTGCCTTGTTTCAATTTCACTTAATAGGACAAGGCAAAAAAAATTGTAGCGGACAGCGGGACTAAGAGTTTTTATGGAATGCAGAACATCTGCTTCTAAAAAAATTATTCTTTAGGCTCCGTTTTTGGCTGGATTTTGATTTTATTAATCCAGTGTTCGTTTAGTTTGTCGAAGTCGATGGGTTTTGAAGGTTCTTGTTTTGAAAGTTGCCCTTGATTAAACGCGGCATTTAAGATACCTTCTATATGGTAATCTTCTTTTACATCAAAAGGTTTGTATTGCGTTTTTAAATTGATGTCGAATAAATACGCCGTGGAGTTGGCCCAAAAGGCTTTCCAACTACTTTTATACTCCTTAATTAAATCGAAAGTGGTGCTTCCGGTTTGGCGGTAGATAAGTTTGACTAGAATTTGACCGTCTTTACGCGATAACTTTTTTAAGCGTGGTTCGAATTCTTCCTCTAAATACTTCTCTACGATTTTAAAGTATTTCTTTTTTTCGCGACTGGTTTTTAGTTTTGCCATGGTGGCGTTTAACTGCGTTAGTTTATCGGCCGTTAATTTGGCATACGGATATACTTTAAAGATTCTTCTCTTTAATATTAACTTGGCTTTTTTATCTTCATCCATCGAATACACATTGTCTGGCGTGAAAATGATTTCCTTTAATTCGATAGAATATATAATAGACGAATCCTGTTGCGTCATTCGTAACGTATCGGTTTCGGTTTGGGCAAACGAGAAAGTAGCGATGAATAGGAATAAACTACTTAATAATGATTTGTACATGCTGATTGATTTTAACTTTTTAACTCACTGCAAAAAGTAAACCAAAATTATCGAAATTATGCGAAACTCTGATATCTTATTTTTAAATTAGCAAAAAATTATATTTTAAGATGAGCACAAAATCGATATTAAAGAAGTCGTCGATGACTTTTTTGGAAAATTATTTGAATAATGCTTCTCCAACAGGATATGAATCGGAAGGACAAAAACTTTGGATGGACTATTTAAAACCATACGTTGATACCTTTATTACCGATACCTACGGAAGTGCTGTGGGCGTTATTAATCCGGATGCGCCTTATAAAGTAATTATTGAAGGTCATGCGGATGAAATTTCGTGGTATGTGAATTACATTACCGATGATGGATTAATCTACGTGATTAGAAACGGAGGTTCGGATCATCAGATTGCGCCATCGAAGCGTGTGAACATTCATACTAAGAAAGGTATTGTTCGTGGCGTTTTTGGTTGGCCAGCGATTCACACACGTGGAAGAAGCGGAAAAGCAGAAGAAACAGCAAAAATTGAAAACATATTTATTGATTGTGGTTGCTCAACGAAAGCCGAAGTAGAAGCTTTAGGCGTTCATGTGGGTTGTGTGATTACATATCCAGACAATTTTGAGATTTTAAACAACGATAAATTTGTATGTAGAGCTATTGATAACCGCATGGGTGGTTTTATGATTGCCGAAGTAGCGCGTTTATTAAAGGAGAACAAAAAGAAATTACCTTTTGGATTGTACATCGTAAACTCGGTGCAGGAGGAAATTGGTTTGCGTGGTGCCGAAATGATTACCCAACGCATTAAACCAAACGTTGCCATTGTTACCGATGTTTGCCACGACACGACTACGCCTATGATTGACAAAAAAATTGAAGGCGATTTAAAAATGGGACGCGGACCAGTTATTGCTTACGCTCCTGCGACACAAAACGTGTTACGTGAAATGATTGTTGACACAGCAGTAGAAAACAAAATCCCTTTTCAACGCCATGCGACTTCTCGCGTTACGGGAACCGATACCGATGCTTTTGCGTATAGCAATGGCGGAGTTGCCTCAGCTTTGATTTCGTTACCGTTGCGTTATATGCACACTACAGTAGAAATGGTACACCGCGACGACGTAGAAAATGTAATTAAACTGATTTACGAAACGCTATTGAAAATTGAAAATAACGAAACGTTTAGTTATTTTAAGTAGTAGTTTTTTGATATAAAAATTTAAGAAGACTGTCCAAAAAGACCTTATTTTGTCAAGCTGAACTCGTTTCAGCTTCTATAAACAATGACTTATTATTGTTTTTTTAGATTCCGAAATAAATTCGGAATGACAAAGCTGACTTTTTTGACAGTCTCTTTTTTTGCGCTTTTTTGAAGATTTATGAAAATGTACAGAAAATCTACAGCAATTTATTTGTGAGAATTTTGTTATATTGCAGAGTGAAATAGTCTTATCAAAGATATAAACCTAAAATTGGGTGGATAAGGCTGATTTTGTCAGAAAATAAACAAGTTATAGCCAATTAAAAAAATGAAAACTAAAACAGTAAAATAAATACATATGAAAATAGAACAGAAATTTGATAAAATTATTGACATTTTATATGATGAAAGTCTTCTTCATTGGAAAGAAATTCCAGCAACAGACATTATAGCATTTGGAAAAAGTAAATTCAATATTGATTGGTCAGACGCAGAAATTAATTTTATAATATCAACCTTACAAAATGATGGTTATATTGTACTAAACAAAACAGATGTTGACTCAATGAAAACTCCAACTTTTTCTCTAACGGCTAAAGGAGTTCAAATGAAACGAAAAGGAGGATTTCAAAAAACTAAACTCGTAGAAGATGTTAAAAATATTATCATTTTATGGGGATCTATAATTGCACTTATTGTAAGTATTATTACAGTATATGATTTTATTAATAAAACTTGGCTAACTAATGAATCAAATATTTGTTGTAATTGTAATTCAAAGTCTGACAACGAAACTAAAGAAAAAAACAATCACAGTACAAATGAAATCAATACTGAAATTAACATAAACGAATCTGACTCAATAAAAACAAAACTTACCGATACAGTTTCCAAAAAAGGAGATTTAAAACTGGAAAAACTACAAAAAAAAACAGATAACTAGCTACTAAGTGATTTTTAGAAATTTGGGCTTGAGGGTTTAATGAAACAAACTTTTTGTATATTTGGCTTTGTCCAAATGGAATTGTTTGTAACAATATAAATCCAAACTTTGCAAAGCCACGAGACTTTAACTACAACCACTAAACTACAATAACATCACAAATAGTTATTATGTCAAAATATTCTACACTTGTAAACATCTTAGATACAATAATTAAAGAAGCTCCAACTTCTATGTCAAAAAAATATTCATCTGACGAATCAGATAATGAGCAATTGAATCAAAGTCGTTCGAGAGCATTTATACATCTGTATTTAAAAGTCAGTTTTGGTCTTTTGTTATTTGAAGAAAGAGAACATTTTTTAACTGACGGTTCATATGACGGAGGTATTGATGGCTATTACATAAATCCTGAAAATAAGACAATCTATTTGATTCAATCAAAGTTTAGAACCAATGATAAAAATTTTGAAAACAAGCAAATTGCTTTTGAAGAAATTTTGACAATGGATGTAAATAGAATACTTGATGGAGAAACTAAAGATGAAAGAGGAAATGAATACAACGGAAAAATAAAACAACTTCAACGAGAAATTTCTAACACCGATAGTATTGGTAGATATTCATATCAAATAGTTATATTGGCTAATCTAGCAGACGTAAAGAGTAGTGATCTTAGAAAATTATCTGGTGGAATCGCTTGTGAAGTTTTTAATTTTGAAACTTGTTATCAAAAGTTAGTTTTTCCCGTAATAACTGGAACATTTTTCAATGCTACTGATTTATCAATAAACATAGACTTAAGCAATAAAAATGCTGGTAGTAAAATCAGCTACACAGTTCAAACAAAAAAAGGAAAATGTGAAATAACAGTATTATTTATTCCAACAATTGAATTAGCAAAAGTTATGTTTAAATACAAAAACTCTATTTTAAAATTTAATCCAAGGAGTTATCTAGGACACGAAGGAAAAAATGTACATAATTCAATTAGAGAAACAATTACACAATCCGAGACAAATGAATTTGCTTTGTTTAATAATGGAATAACAATGCTTTCTGATGAAACTTATATAAATGAAAAAATAGGTCAAAAAAACAAAGCTCAGTTAATAGTTAAAAATCCTCAAATTATTAATGGGGGCCAAACATCATATACTTTAAGTAAAATATTTGAAGAAAATATCGAAAATAATGTTGAAGAAATCTTTAAGGATAAAGAAGTTTTAATAAAAATCATTACCTTACAAGAGAACAATGACATTGCCAACAAATTAGATTTGATTAATGCAATTTCGGACGCAACAAACAAGCAAACTCCAATTATAAATGCAGATAGATTTTCAAACGAGAAACTTCAAATTGATCTTCAAAAAACACTATTCGATAATTATAACCTTCACTATGAACGAAAACGTGGAGAATTTGCTGATGGAATATACAACAATTACATAACCGAAAATTCTATTATAGAAAGAAATCATTTCTACAAAATGTTTTATGCATCTAATGGCAAAATTGATAAAGCATCCGAAAAAAAATTATTTTATAAGCAAGGCTTAACAATAGATGATTTTTCGAAAGACGAATTAGATAATGCTTATTTTGGGCACTTGTGCTTTAAGAGGATTAATGGAGCAAAAAATCCTCATGAAAGAGTTGATATTGCTGATTTTGCCAAGATATATGCTATGACATATGTTTTCAAACCGAAATCAGTTGAAGATTATCAGAATGCTATCGATGAAAATATAGAAGCCTTTAATTCTAAGTGGACCGATTTTCTAAATTATTTTACTAAAAGTACTGTTATAACTAAAATTAGAATTGACAAAATTACAGGAGAAAAAAAATCATATCAAAAAATGGATTATCGAAAATGGTACAACAGCTCAGACTTTGCAAATGATGTGGCTTTTTTCTATAATGACTAATCTAGCAGCGGTTAATAATGATTTTACAAAATTTGGTCTTTAGGGTTTAATGGGACAATCTTTGAATGTTTGGTTTTAGACCGAATGAAAGGTCTAGAACAAAATAAACCAAAACCCCCGCTCCCTTACAAATCCTTTGCTATAGCAAAATAAAAAAACAAAAAAAATCCCGCTTTCGCGGGATTTTCTTTTATCTTCTTTTACGAGCGTCTTTGACCAGTTTAATAATTTCTTCTGATTTTGATTTCTCGGCGTAATCTGAGATGGATAAGCCATTTTTGTCTTCGGCTCTAAAATCGGCACCGTTTCTAATTAAGAAATCTACAATTTGCGGTTGCTTAAATAAAATGGCGTACATCAAAGGCGTTGTACCACGTTCGTCTTTTTTGTTGACGTCTACTCCTATTTCTACTAACTGTTGCACTTTTGCTAAATCGCCTTTACTAATGGCTACATTTAACTGCGAAGGTGCGGGTTTTACAACGGCAACTGGTGTTGTGTTTTCACTTGTTGTAAAGGCATTCGCTGTTACGGCATTGCTAAACAACATTACTACTGCGGGTACGATGACCCAAAATCTGTTCGTTTTTTTCATGATGATTGATTTTTAATGATTGATATGAATAGGACGAACTCTTGACTTATTCGTTACAGCTTTTTTAAAATCTAACATAACTTTAACAAACGGCGTGAGAAAAAGTCGGTAAAATGCTGTCTTTTAATTTCTTGTGATGATTTCATAACGTAAACTTTCTTCTTATCTTTTTGCTACTGTAAAATTCTTACGCAGTAAAATAAATTACGCAACTTATTATATCTTTACAGAGAATTGTGTTTTTAAAAATGTAAAACAAAATCAGTCGTAAATTAAGAAATGAATGCTATCATCATAAAACCTAAGAATGAAATACTGAAACAATATGTGCAGTATTTTCTATACTTTAAAAAGACTGATACTAGCATTTTAAATTATACTACTTTTCCAAACAAAAACTTATGCTTGGCAATTTACAAGCAGAACAATATTAATTACCTCAACCAATCCAATACAAACCATTGTATTATTACGCAAGGAAACAATTACTTTGTTAGTAAACTCTACGGATTTCATAAAATGCCTTTTCAGGTGGATATTAATTCAAGTTTAGACCAAGTTTGTATTATTTTTTATCCTTCGGCTTTAAGAGCTTTTACTACGGTTTCGTATGCTGATTTAATGTGTTCTGATGCTGTTTTTGAAACGGTTTTTTCTAAAAAAAACACTTTCGTTTTAGAACAACTTTTTGAAGAAGAAGATTTCAACAAAAGAACCGAAATTTTAGAAGCATTGCTTTTGAAGAAATTAACCAATGAAATTCCGTATAAGTTAAAAGAAGCGCTACACCTCATCGCAACAAATAATTCCGAGCATTTTTCGATTGAAACGTTGGCTAAAACAATGGAAATAAGCGACAGTTCGTTATTTCGTTTGTTTAAAAATAATTTGGGACAAAACCCAAAATCGTATTTAAAAACCGTTCGATTTCGAACTATTTTAGACGAAATTAAAACGGGGAAACACACGATTACGGAAATTGAGACTCTAAATCAATATTATGACCAATCGCATTTTATAAAAGATTTCAAAATATTCACAGGAAATACGCCTAAAAAACTAATCGAGAAAGTTTCGGTACAACAAGAAGATTTGACTTGGATTTACAATAAAAAGTAATGTGAATGATTTTTACAATTTTAGTCCAAAGGAATTGATTTCTTTTGTACTTTAAATTTAAGTAAAATGAAACAGTTTTTTTGCATTAGTGCTATTTGTTTGTTAATTGCCTGCTCTTCTTCAAAACAATCTACTTCTAATTTAGATGGTTTACCAAAGTTGTCCTATTCGCAAATGTTAGAAGATCACGATACTTTGGTGTCTTTAATCAAACAAACAAGTCCAATTATCTATTTTAATAAAGAAGTAAGAGGAATTGATTTTAACAAACACGCCGAAAACCTCAGAAAGCAAATTAATCCTAAAACTACTACGCCAGAATTTCTTCAAATTGTAGAGAAAACACTAAACTCGGCACAAGACGGTCACACAAACCGATTAGGTCCTGCGCTATTAGACCATATGAAAAAATATGGAATTCCTTCAGGAACGATAAAAGACATTGATAGCGCAGATGCAAAAAACAGTTATGCCTATGACAATTATTTCAAGAAAGAGGTTTACACCAAATTAGATTTGAACTTGATTTATACTTCTGGCGAATACTATAATTTATTGCCTTTTTCATACCAAGGAAAAAATTATCCTACTTCGATGAAACTTATCAGTTGTAACGGGATAGCAATTCATGAATTCGTTAATAATCTTACCGAATTGGCTTCTCCTTTACGTTGGGACAGAACCAATAAAAGAACGTACAAAGAGAATTTTTATCGCCATTCTGAAGTGTATAAAAACAATGTCCTGCAACTCGTTTTTCAAGACAAAGAATCCAAAACACACAAATTGAATATCGTTAAAAATGATGTCGTAACTTTTTTAGAAGAAAGAAATTGGAAATACGGTTACAATGGTAGCAAGGATTCTGTAATTACCCATTATTTTGAAAAACAAGGCATTTTTTACGCTAAACTTCCAAGAATGGAAGAACATCTGGGCGATTCTATTGATCGTCGTCTTGGAAATATTATTCACAAAAATAAAGTGAATGCCGTTGTAATTGACATTAGAGGAAATGGTGGCGGTTTTGACGCGGCTTACAGTACTGCTTTGAAGAAAATAGTTAAAGATACCTTACGACAAAATATGGTGTTAGGAATAAATTGGAGTCCGTACACTCGTAAATATTATGAGTACAATCGCGATTCTATACAGAAAATTCCAATTTTTACTTTTAAAGTTGATGTTCCAAACTTAAAAGAACCTGAAATGTTCTTCATAAAAATGGCAAACGATTTTGTTGTTCCTGATAGTACAAAATATCCGTTTTCTGGTAAAATTTATATTTTGCAAGATCGCTTTATTTATTCGGCGTCAAGTAATTTATCAAGTTTAGCAAAAAATAGTGAGCAATTGATTAACATAGGAGAAACACCTGATTTACTTGGCGGAATGCAGAGAAGTCCTTTTATTTTAATGCTACCCAATAGTAAAGTTATTTTTAGAGTGGAACCTCAAATTGATTTCACCGACAACAAAACGGCAGAAGATACTTTTAAAAACGATGTTGAATATCCAGTCCAATATGCTATTGATCATTTGTATTTACGAACTACAACAAAAGAAAATGTATTTGGAAAAGAGTTTCTTTATAACCACGACCCTATGTTTAAAAAAGTGTTGGAGTTAGAGAATCGCATATAAAACAAAAAATCCCGCTTTCGCGGGATTCTTTCTATATAACAATATGTTTTTATCTATTTTGTAAATAATTCAAAACATTCTTCTCAATTCTTTCATTGATGTTGGAAATATCGGCTTTTACGAATTTTTCTCCAATGATGTTTTCGAATAATTCAATGTAACGTTCTGAAACCGTTTCGATGTATTCGTCGGTCATGTTTGGAATTTGTTGGCCTTCTTTTCCTTGGAACCCGTTTTCAATTAACCATCGACGTACGAACTCTTTTGATAACTGTTTTTGTTCTTCGCCATTTGCTTGTCTTTCAGCGTAACCTTCTGCGTAGAAATAACGAGAAGAATCAGGCGTATGGATTTCGTCGATTAATACGATTTGTCCGTCTTTTGTTTTCCCGAATTCGTATTTTGTATCTACTAAGATTAAACCGCGAGACGCTGCAATTTCAGTTCCTCGTTGGTATAACGCTCTGGTGTATTTTTCTAAGGTTAGGTAATCTTCTTCGGTAACAATTCCGTTAGCTAAAATAGCTTCGCGTGAAATGTCTTCGTCATGCGAACCGTTATCGGCTTTCGTTGTTGGCGTGATGATGGGTGTTGGGAATTTATCGTTTTCTTTTAGTCCTTCTGGCATTTCCACACCGCAAAGGATTCTTCTTCCTGCTGCATATTCACGAGCTGCATGTCCTGATAAATACCCACGAATTACCATTTCTACTTTAAACGGCTCACATAAATGTCCTACCGCCACGTTTGGATCTGGAGTTGCTACTAACCAATTCGGTACAATATCGGAAGTTAATTCCATGAACTTCGTTGCAATTTGATTTAGGATTTGACCTTTGTAGGGAATTCCTTTTGGTAAAACCACATCAAATGCCGAAAGACGGTCGGTAGCGACCATTACTAATAAGTCATCATTGATATTGTAAACTTCTCTAACTTTTCCACGGTAAACCGATTTTTGACCTGGAAAATTGAAATTGGTAGTCGTAATTGTGTTCATTATGTTGTGTTGTTGTTTTATTCCGCTACGCTCCATACAGTTCGGCTCGCCTCGGGTGTGTTGAAGTGCAAAAGTAAACTATTTATTTTCTTTCAAAAAAGATTTGATAAAAAAAGAGAAGCTCAAATGAACTTCTCTTTTATATTTTTTTAAAGATTATTTAAACATAATGTTATACGTTACTCCAACTCCTAATGAACGAATGGCAATGTCTTCGGCAAAGGTGTTTTGGTAATAACCATAAATATTCCATTTTTTGTTGTGATATCCAATTTGGGGATTAAAATACAATCCGCCGGAATTATCAACGTTAGTTAGGAATCCGTAACCAAAATCGGCACCTACAAACACGCCTTCGGTTTGAAAATAATATCTAGCAAAACCAGCTAATGGAACTACTCCGAAATCATCAACCTCATCTTTTCCAAAAAAATGATTGTAACCAGAAGCAATACCAATTCCAAAATGCGGATTGAACAAATATTGTCCTCTCACATCTACTCCCACATTGAAAGACGAAATATCTTTTGCATCTCCCATTGGCACACCAGCAGTTAATCCTGCTTTAAACCAAGAATTCCTAGTTGTGATATCCACTTCTGGAATTTCTTGACCATAACTTAAACCATAACATAACGTGGCTACAAACAAAACGACTTTTTTCATAC
>NZ_JAIWOF010000238.1 GCF_020217025.1 Flavobacterium sp.
TTGTAAATTTTAGGGTTTACTATGGGGAACGAAGAAAATCGGGGTTTTATTTTTTTAATTGGCGAATTATAAGATTTTTTTAACGTTTATAGGATTGTCATTTTTAAGAATTAGGAATAAAAAAAGACGCTAATAAAAGCGCCTTTTTTATATTTTATTTAATCGTTGTTCTCAATACTCTTGTACGCATCAATAATTTTCTTCACTAATCTGTGACGGACGATGTCTTTATCGTCTAAGTAAATTATTCCGATGCCTTCTACATCTTTCAATACTAAAAGTGCTTCTTTCAATCCTGAAATCGTTCTTCTCGGCAAATCCACCTGACCTGGATCGCCTGTGATGATGAATTTGGCGTTTTTTCCCATACGGGTTAAGAACATTTTCATTTGGGAATGCGTCGTATTTTGAGCTTCGTCTAAGATTACGAAAGCGTTATCTAACGTTCGTCCACGCATAAAAGCTAACGGCGCAATTTGAATGATACCTTTTAACAAATAGTCTTCTAAGGTTTGTGGTGGCAACATATCGCGCAACGCATCATATAAAGGTTGCATGTACGGATCTAACTTTTCCTTCATGTCACCCGGAAGAAAACCTAAGTTCTCCCCTGCTTCCACAGCCGGTCGCGTTAATATGATTCTCTTAACTTGTTTTTCCTTCAAAGCTTTTACTGCTAAAGCGACACCTGTATAGGTTTTTCCAGTTCCTGCTGGACCAACAGCGAAAACCATGTCATTTTTATGCACATAATCTACCAATTTTTGTTGGTTAGGCGTCATGGCTTTGATTAACTTTCCTCCTATTCCATGCACTAAAATCTTATCGCGGTCGTGCATGTGTTCGGCATCATGTTGATGACTCGTTTCTAAAACCCTCAAAATAACATTATCATCAATACTGTTGTAACGCGTAAAATGATGCATCAATCTTCTGAAGCGATTTTCAAACTCATCCAAGATTTCAGGCTCACCATACGCTTTAAGAGTAGTTCCTCGTGCTACGATTTTAAGTTTTGGATAATACTTCTTAATGGTTTCAAGATGAGCATCTTGCGCACCCCAAAATTCTTTTGGAGCAATGTCGACTAATTCAATGATTCTTTCGTTCAAAGGCTTTCTTTTTTTAATTATTTTTGAAACGCTAAAATTATAGTAGCTTTGCAATCAAATTTAGTAAAAACTACTATTGGATTTCAAATAAGTTATAAACAAAAAAATGTCAATAATTACTTTAACTACCGACTTTGGACACAAAGACTACTTCGTAGGTGCTTTGAAAGGAAAAATATTGTCGGAACACAAAGAAGCAGTTATTGTGGACATTTCGCACGAGATTGACTTATTCAACACTTTAGAAGCGAGTTATTGTATTGAAGCCGCTTATCACAACTTTCCAAAAGGTACGATTCATATAATTGGCGTGGATAGTGAACGTGTGGGCGATACCCAACATATTGCAATGCAATGGGATGATCATTACTTCATTTGTGCCGATAACGGAATTTTAAACACCTTAATTCAAAAGAAAATTCCACAGAAAATCGTAGCCATTACCATCCACGACCGATTGAATACAGATGTGAGTGATATGGATGTTTTCGTAGCGGTTGCTTGTCATATTGCACGAGGTGGTTTGTTGAATGTGATTGGTAAAGAAATTCCATCATTGAAACCAGTGAGTGTTTTAACTTCATCGATTACCGATGATTTAAGCGAAATTAAAGGACAAATCGTGTATATCGATTCGTTTGGAAATTGCGTTACTAATATTTCGCAAAAACAATTTAACGATACGATTAGAGGTCGAAAGTTCGAAATCGTAATCAAAAACAAGAAGTTCAGTCGTTTGCACAAAAGCTACTCCGATTTTCAAGTTTCTGATGTAAAACAATTAAAAGATTTAGAAGGTGATTTCTTAGCGTTATTCAATGAAAACGGCTATTTAGAAATTGCGATTTACAAAAGTAATCCAAAAACCGTAGGTTCGGCAGCAACCTTATTAGGGTTACATTTTAGAGATATGGTATCCATTAAATTCAAATAAGAATATGTTCATAAGAATTGTAAAAATGCGTTTTCAAGAAGATAAAATCGAAGCTTTTTTAAATAATTTTGAAGAAGTGAAACACCACATACGAAACTTCGAAGGAAACCGTTTCTTAGAATTGTATCAAGACAAAAACGACAAACGTATTTTCTTTACTTATAGTTATTGGGAAAACGAAGAAGCGCTTGAAAATTATAGAAAATCCGCTTTGTTTGATGGTGTTTGGACCTACACCAAAACTCTATTTAGTGACAAACCTGAAGCGTGGAGCGTGGATAGATTGGTGACTTTAGAATAATCTTTTAAACTCTTAAACGTTTAAACTTATAAACAAGAAAAAAATAAATGAAAGCATTATTATTACGAGAAATAAAATCCTTTTTTGGTTCGCCGATTGGATATTTAGTCATCGGGATTTTTCTTTTACTCAACGGATTATTTCTTTGGGTTTTTGAAGGCGAATTCAACATTTTAAACTCGGGTTTTGCCGATATGAGTCCGTTTTTCAAATTGGCACCATGGATTTTAATTTTCTTAATTCCTGCCGTAACCATGCGCAGTTTTTCAGATGAGAAAAAACAAGGAACTATTGAGTTATTGTTTACCAAACCGCTTTCGAATTGGGACATCGTAAACGGAAAATTTTTAGGCGCTTTGGTGTTAATTATTTTAGCGATTATACCAACGATTATTTATGTATTAACGATTTCGCATTTTGGAAATCCACAAGGCAATATTGATATGGGAAGTACATTAGGTTCGTATTTCGGATTGTTGTTCTTAATTGCGGCTTACACTGCGATTGGAATTTTTGCTTCTACTTTATCAGACAATCAAATTGTGGCTTTCATTATTGCAGTGTTTTGTTGTTTCTTTTTCTATTTCGGATTTGATGGCATTGCGGCTTTCCTTGGAAATTATAGTTCGATGTTTGCGGCTTTAGGAATGGATTATCACTTTAAAAGTATGAGTCGCGGTGTGTTAGACACGCGTGATATTGTGTATTTTGTGAGTGTTACGTTTTTATTTTTATCGGCAACGGTTTATCAACTTAAATCTTTGAAATGGTAATGAAGGAGAACAAATCAAAAGCTTTAAAGCAATTAGGAATTGTATTTTTAGCGATTATCGTTATCAATTTAATCAGTAACTTCTTTTTCAAACGTTTCGACTTAACGCAAGACAAACGTTATACGTTATCGGAAACGACTTTGAACATTATTAAAGAGGTTGAAAGTCCGTTATATATTGAAGTGTATTTAGAAGGGAATTTCCCACCAGAATTCAAGCGTTTACAAAACGAAACCAAACAACTTTTAGAGGAATTCACGGCTTATAATTCGAACATCATTTTCAACTTCAAAAATCCGATTGAGAAAGAGGAAACGCGAGTAGAAAAAATGAAAGAATTCTACGCGAAAGGCATGCAACCGCTAAGCATTACGGTAGAAGACAAAGGAAAGCAATCGCAAGAAGTAGTATTCCCTTGGGCACAAGCCACATATGGTGATAAATTCACGAAAGTGGCGTTATTGAAAAACTTAATGGGTGCTACAACGGAACAAAAAGTAATTAGTTCGGTGCAGCATTTGGAATTTGGTTTTGCGGAAGCTATCAATAAAATTTCGAAAGAAAAGCAAAAGAAAATTGCCGTAATCAAAGGAAATGGCGAGTTAATCGAACCGTTTATGGCCGATTTCTTGAAAACAGTAAAAGAAAGTTATTACATCGGACCTTTTACATTGGATTCGGTAGCGAAACAACCAACTCAGACATTAGAAGCATTAAAAAAATATGATTTAGCCGTAATTGCTAAACCAACAGAAGGTTTCACAGAAGAAGAAAAACAAGTGTTAGACCAATTCATCATGAATGGTGGAAAAACTTTGTGGTTAGTTGATGCGGTTTCAGCGGATATGGACAGTTTGTACAATGAAACCGGTACCATTTTAGCCGCACAACGCGAGTTGAACTTAACCGATATGTTCTTCAAATACGGAATCCGTATTAATCCGTTATTGGTGAAAGATGAATATGCAACGCCAATTAAATTAGCCTCAGGAAATCAAGGAAGCGAAACGCAAATGCAAGAATACACTTGGAAATTTGCGCCGTTTATCTATCCAACTTCAACGAATCCGATTGTGAAAAACATGGAAGGAATTAAGTTTGAATTTGCTTCTCCAATTGAAATCTTGAAAAACGATATTAAGAAAACCGTTTTATTGAGTTCGTCTGAATATTCGAAAACCATTGGAACACCAAGTCCGATTTCATTAGACATGGTGACTGAAGAAACCACTCCTGAAGAATATGAAGGTAAAGGATTGCTTCCAGTAGCGGTTTTGATGGAAGGAAAATTCAAATCGGCTTACCAAAACCGAGTATTACCTTTCAAAGACAATTCGTTCCAAGCCACTGGAAAAGAAAACAAGATGATTGTGATTTCTGATGGTGATGTGATTAAAAATCAATTAGACAAAGGCGTTCCTTTAGAATTAGGTTTTGACAAGTGGACCAATCAACTATATGGCAACAAAGAGTTCTTAATGAACTGTGTAAATTACCTTTTAGACGACAACGGACTTATTAACATCCGAAGTAAAGATGTCGATTTGCCACTTCTAAACAAAGAAGAAGTGTATAAAAATTATACCATGGCACAAATGGTAACTGTCGGATTACCAATAGTTATTTTAGCTATCTTTGGGTTTTTATTTACTTTCTTACGCAAAAGAAAATACAGCCGCTAGTTGTTAATAAAATTGTTTTTGCGGTTGAACAGAATTAGAATATATTTGTGAAATATAAAATCAAATCACGATTTTAAAATACAAGATGATGAAGTTTATAGTATCGAGTTCGTATTTATTAAAACAATTACAAGTTTTAGGTAGTGTTATCAACAGTAGTAACACCTTACCTATCCTTGATAATTTCCTTTTTGAATTAGACAATAACCAATTAAAAGTTTCAGCTTCTGATTTAGAAACAACGATGACGGCTACGTTAGAAATTGATTCTACAAGTCAAGGAAGCGTTGCTATTCCAGCGAAACTTTTATTAGATATCTTAAAAACCTTCCCAGAGCAACCGTTAACGTTTACTGTAGAAGACAATTCGACTGTAGAAATTAGCTCCAACTCGGGTAAATATGCGATTGCTTACGCTCCAGGAGAAGAATTCCCTAAAGCAGTAGTTTTAGATGATCCTTCAAAAACATTAGTCCCTGCAGAAGTATTAGCAACAGCAGTAAGTAAAACCATTTTCGCAGCTGGAAACGATGATTTACGCCCAGTGATGAGTGGTGTTTTCTTCCAATTTTCACCAGAAGGATTAATCTTCGTGGCAACAGACGCTCATAAATTAGTAAAATACGCTCGTACAGATGTAAAAGCATCTCAAGTAGCGGATTTTATTATGCCGAAAAAGCCTTTAAACATTTTAAAAGGAATTTTAGCGGCTTCTGACGCTGAAGTTTCAATCGAATATAATGATTCAAATGCAACGTTCTCTTTTGAAAATTATGTATTAACTTGTCGTTTAATCGATGGAAAATATCCAAACTACGAAGCGGTTATTCCAAAAGAAAATCCAAACAAATTATTAATCAACAGAGTTCAGTTTTTAAACTCGGTTCGTCGTGTGGCAATTTTTGCAAACAAAACAACGCACCAAATTCGTTTAAAAATCGCAGGAACCGAATTGAATATATCAGCCGAAGATATCGATTACTCAAACAAAGCAGACGAGCGTTTGACTTGTGATTACCAAGGAGACGATATGCAAATCGGATTCAACTCACGTTTCTTAACAGAAATGTTGAATAATTTATCAAGTGATGAAATCCAATTAGAAATGTCGATGCCAAACAGAGCGGGAATCTTAACTCCAGTAGATGGCTTAGACGAAGGCGAAACTGTTACGATGCTAGTAATGCCAGTAATGTTGAGCAACTAATTCAAAATATTTGATTTTACAGTTTAACTGAGAATCTTATTACCAACCCTAACTAACTTAAGAACCACTGAGCTTTGCTTTGTGGTTTTTTAATTTTTAAAAAAGTTACCTTTAAAAATAACTTTTCCCATACAGAGAAATAGCTAAAACAATTGCTTACAAAGGATATAATTTGTTTAAAAAACTTTATTTTTGAAAATCAAATACAATTCAACTATGCGTTTTCTTAAAATAAGTCTGCTTTTCTTCTCTATTTCTGCGTTTTCACAAAACAATTTTACCACACCTTTTGAACGAGGCAACGGCAATCAATCTACTACTTATGAAGAATGTATTGCGTTTTATGAAAAATTAGACGAAAGTTTTGCCAACATCCAAATGATTTACAAAGGCACCACCGATAGCGGAAAACCTTTGCATTTGGTACTTTTTTCAAGTGAAGGCAAATTTGATTTTGATGAATATTTTACTAAAAATAAAGCTGTAATTTTAATCAACAACGGCATTCACGCAGGTGAACCTGACGGAATTGACGCTACCATGATGTTGATGCGCGATTTAGCTATGGGGAAAATCAAAACAGCTAAAAACACATTAATAGCGGCTATTCCAGTGTACAGCGTGGGCGGCATGTTGAACCGAAATTCGCATACAAGAGCCAATCAAAATGGTCCCGAAGAATATGGTTTTAGAGGAAATGGGCGCAATTACGATTTGAATCGCGATTTCATTAAATCAGATACTAAAAATTCAAGAAGTTTTCAAAAGTTGTTTACCGAATTAAATCCCGATATTTTCTTAGACAATCACGTTTCTAATGGGGCGGATTATCAATATACGTTTACATGCATTGCCACCCAACACGAACGTTTGGGGAACAAATTAGGCAATTATTTCATCAACGAATTGTATCCTTCGGTGGTGAAAGACATGAACAAAAAGAAAATCGATGTAGTTCCGTATGTAAATATTCATGGTGATATGCCTGATAAAGGTTTCGATCAATTTACCGATACACCTCGTTATGCAACAGGTTATTCAACATTGTTTCACACTTTAGGATTTGTTCCTGAAACACACATGTTAAAAGTGTACAAAGAACGTGTGAAAGTGACTTATGAATTCATGGTCAGCACGATTAATTTTGCTGATACAAATTGGCAAAAAATCAAACAAATGCGAAAAGAAGCGTTGAACGAATATCAAGTTGGAATGCAATATCCGTTGGATTGGGCAATTGATTCTTCAAAAGTGTCTTATATTGATTTTAAAGGCTATCAAGGCGGTTACAAACCAAGCGATATTTCAGGAAAAGACCGCTTATTTTACGACAAAAGCAAACCGTTTACTAAGAAAATTCCATTTTATGGAAATTATAAACCTACGAAATTTGTAAACATTCCGAAAGCGTATGTTATTCCGCAATCGCAATGGCAAGTTTTGGATATTTTAAAATTTAACAATATTAATGCACATCGTCTTCAAAAAGACACGATTATTGAAGTAGAATCGTATAAAATTGAAAGTTATCAAACCTCAAAATCGCCTTACGAAGGTCATTACGCACATTACAATACGAAAGTTTCCAAATCGACTCAAAAAGTAAAATTTTTCATGGGCGATTATGTATTTTACACGAATCAACCTGGTGTGAAATATTTAGTTGAAACTTTAGAACCAGAAGCAGTAGACAGTTATTTCAATTGGAACTTCTTTGATCCTATTTTACAACAAAAAGAATATTTTTCGAGTTATGTTTTTGAAGATTTAGCCAAAGAATTCTTAGACAAAAACCCAAAAATCAAAGCCGAATTAGAACAAAAGAAACAAAACGACAAAGTTTTTGCTGAAAACGGTGCTGCTCAATTGGATTGGGTGTACAGACAATCGCCTTATTATGAGAAAGCGCATTTGCAGTATCCGGTTTATCGAGTGAACTAAATTTTAGATTGAATTTCAGAAATTGAATTTATAAAATGTTCTTTTCCTGAATTTATTATTGTTTTCGCATTGTAAAACTCAAAAATTCCAGCGCCATTTCTTGGAATTTCGACTAAAACATCGGGTGGATATTTTTCTAAAATTAAATTAGAAATATGATTGGTCATCGTTACCAAACTGTTATTAACTAAAAAAAAGTAATTGACGTTTTTATTCATTCTGTGTGAAGTTTTATTAGTGTCTTTACCTTGTTTTACAAGTTGCTCTATTTCTGAAAAATACACAACGTTATCTGCAACTCCAGCATTCACATTAACCGCAATTACTATGTCGTTTTGAACTCTTTTTGCTGTGTTAATCGGAATATTATTAACAACACCACCATCAATAAAAACAGAATCTCCTAAAGTTAATGGTGTAAAAATGGTTGGAATAGAAATAGAAGCTCTAATTGCATTGTATAAACTTCCTTTATCAAAAACAACTTCTCTCCCATTTGCTATATCAAAAGCGGTTGCAGTATATTTAATGGGTAAATCTTCAATATTAACGTCGGTAATAAATTCTTTTATTTCGTTAAAAATTCGCTCCCCTTTCACTAAACCTTGAGTTGAAAAACTAAAATCGATTAACTTAAAAATTTTAGTTCGGTTTACTTTTAACATCCATTGCTTGAATTCTTCTAGCTTACCTACTGCATAGATTCCACCAATTAAAGCACCCATAGACGTTCCAGAAATGGAAGCAATATTTACATTTAACTTTACTAATTCTTCAATAACACCAATATGCGCTATGCCTCTTGCACCACCACCGGAAAGAACTAAAGTAATATCTTTTTTCATTGTGTTGAGAATCTTGTTATTGAAAAACTTGTATTAAAAATAGTAAATAAATTTTAGAAATTGAAGTGCAATAAAAAAAGTCATCTTTTCAGATGACTTTTCATTTACAATTACATTACAAAAAATCTATTAATTCCATCCGCCACCAAGTGCTTTGTATAAATTAATTACAGTAAGCATTTGGTTTTTACGAGTTTCTATTAAATCAGTTTTAGCTTCTAAAGCATCGCGCTGAGTAAGTAAAACTTCCATATAATCAGCTCTAGCTGATTGAAATAATTGATTCGCAATTTCAATAGATTGATTTAAAGCATCCACTTGATTGTTTTTTAAATTAAATGAATTCTGTAAATTTTCAATCTTCGACATTTGATTTATAACTTCGGTATAAGCTCTTAAAATGGTTTGCTCATATTCATAAACCGCTTGAATTTGTTTTGCAGAAGCTGTTTTATAAGTCGCTTTAATAGCATTTCTGTTTACTAAAGGCATAATAGCATCTCCAACGATAGAATACAATAGCGATTCTGGAGAGTTTAATAGATATTTGGCATTAAATGCTTCATAACCTATACCTGCTTTTAATCCAAACTGTGGATAAAAATTTGCTTTTGCTACTTTAATATTCAATTTAGCAGCTTCCAACTCCAATTGTGCTTGTTTGATATCGGGTCTGTTTTCCAATAAATCTGAAGGCAAACCTACATTTACAAACTTAGGAGTTGTTGCCATAAAATTACTAGCATCTCTTAAAACAGGTTGCGGTGTTCTACCTACTAAAAAATTAATTTTATTTTCAATTTCTACAATTTCCTGTTTAAGATTGTAAATTTCGCTCTGATTTTTTTGAACCTCAGCTTCAAAACGTTTAACTGCCAAAAGGGTTGTTCTAGCCGACTCTTTTAATAATTTTACAATTTCTAAAGCATTTTTTTGAATCTCGATATTTTGCTCTAAATTTTTCAATTGGGCATCTAATGCGATTAATTCATAATACGAATTAGCCACTTCCGCTACCAAATTCGTAACTAAATAATTCTTACCTTCTTGAGAAGCCATATATTCCATTACAGCTGCTTTTTTAGAATTACGAAGTTTTTTCCAAACGTCTAATTCCCAAGTACTGTATAAACCGAATTTGTAATTTGTTAATGGCTCAGGAAATTTCTCATCTTCTCTGATGTTTAAATTCTCTTCAACTGCAC
>NZ_JAIWOF010000211.1 GCF_020217025.1 Flavobacterium sp.
CATTTCTAGTGAACTTACCCACTTTATCTAAATCGGCACCAGCACTTAATCCAACGCTTGGTAAATATTCCCCTTTTTTAGCTTGAATTTCGTTTTGAGCCATATTTACCTTTTGCATCAAAATATTCAATTCTTTATTATTAACTAAAGTAGAATCGATTAAATTTTGCAAATAAGGATCTTCAAAAAAGTCTTTCCATTTTACTTTACCAGAATTAGTACTTTCAGTTGTTTTTTCTGTATAATTTGTTGGTAAAGTCACTTTACTTTCTTGTGTAGCTACCTTTGGAATTCCACAAGAATGTAGTATTAGGATGGTGCATCCTAATACTACTGCTTTTATAAAATTATTTCTTTTCATTTTTTTCTTTATGAGAATCTAGATAGTTGTAATCTTCCGTTAACGGAGTAAAGTCTTCGTTTTTAATCATTTTTCTGCCTTCAGCTAATTTGGCAAAAATGTAGTACAATCCAGGAATTAATAAAACCCCAAAAATGGTTCCAAACAACATACCTCCAAGCGCAGCTGTACCAATAGTTCTATTTCCAATAGCTCCTGCACCAGTTGCTTTAACTAATGGAATTAATCCTGCAATAAAAGCAAATGAAGTCATTAAGATAGGTCTAAAACGAACTTTAGCGCCTTCAATAGCTGCATCTAAAATAGACATTCCTTGCTGCGTTTTCTGGACGGCAAATTCTACAATTAAAACGGCGTTCTTACCCAGTAATCCAACAAGCATTACTAAACCTACTTGCGCATAAATATCGTTTGCTAAACCAAAAAGTTTCAACATGAAAAATGTTCCGAAAATTCCGGCTGGCAAAGAAAGTATAACTGCAAATGGCAAAATAAAACTTTCATACTGAGCTGCTAATACAAAATAAACGAAGACTAATACAATTCCAAAAATTAGAATGGCTTCATTACCTCTTTGAGCTTCATCAAAAGTTAATCCTTCCCATGCTACATCGTATCCATTTGGAAGCGTTTTTTTAGCTACTTCATTAATAACCTTAATGGATTCTCCTGTTGTATATCCTTTAGCAGGAATTGCTCTAATGGTTGCTGAATTGTATAAATTATAGCGCGTAATTTCGTTTGGCCCTTGTCGTTTTTTTAGCGTCATAAAAGCAGAATAAGGAACCATTTCGCCTTTATCATTTTTAACGTAGTATTTTAATAAATCATTTGGGTTTCTTCTAAAAGATGGATCTGCTTGCGTGTATACTCTAAAATAATTATTAAATCGAATAAACCCTTGTTCAAAAGTACTACCAACCAAAATATTTAAATTTTCCATTGCTGCTCCAATAGAGACTCCTTTTTGCATGGCTTTTTGGTTATCAATGATAATTTCATATTGCGGATAATTTGCTGCGTAAAAAGTAAACAATCCTGTTAACTCTTTACGTTTTCCCAAATCTTCCATAAATTGTTTATTGATTTTATCAAAAGAATAATAATCTCCACTATTTGTTTTATCCAATAAACGGAAAGATAATCCTCCAGCCGCACCATAGCCAGGAACTGCTGGTGGTTCAAAATATTCAATTACAGCTCCAAAGTTTTTGGTTTCTTTCTCTAATTCTTCAATAACTTCATGTACCGAATTTTTTCTGTCTGACCATGGTTTTAGATTGATTATACAAGTACCGGCATTAGAACCCCTACCTTCTGTAAGAATTTCATAACCTGCCAATGATGATACCGATTGTACTCCTTCAACATGCTCTGCAATTGATTGTAATTTTCTAGAAACAGCATTAGTTGTTTCTAAGGTTGAACCCGGAGGTGTTTGAATAATAGCATAAATCATCCCTTGATCTTCACCTGGAATAAATCCTGAAGGCAATGTTTCATTTACAAAAATAGTTGCAACGGCAAATCCACCTAAGACCAAAAAAGTAACAATTCGTCTATCAACAATCTTAGTCAGAATGTTAGTATACTTTCCTGTTAATTTTTCAAACAATCTATTGAATGCATCAATAAATCTATTAATTGGTGTTTTCTTTCTAGGTTTTCCATGCGTATTTTTAAGAATCATAGCACATAAAACTGGAGTTAAGGTAAGCGCCACAACACCAGACAGTACAATAGATGATGCCATGGTTATCGCAAACTGTCGATAGAATACCCCAACAGGACCCGACATAAAAGCTACTGGAATAAATACGGATGTCATTAACAAAGTAATTGCAACAACTGCACCTCCAATTTCTCCTAATACCCTTTGAACAGCTTTAAATGGACCAATATGATCTTCCTCCATCTTGAGATGGACAGCCTCGACGACGACAATAGCATCATCTACTACGACCCCAATGGCTAATACTAAAGCAAATAAGGTAATCAAGTTGATGGTAAGTCCAAACATCTTCATAAAGATAAAGGCTCCAATTAACGAAATAGGTACAGCAATAATTGGAATCAGTGTTGAACGCCAATCTCCAAGGAAAATGAAAACAACAATTGCTACTAATACAAATGCTTCCCCCAAAGTATGTACTACTTTTTCTATTGAGGCATCTAAGAAACTTGAAACATCATAACTGACTTCATATTTCATTCCTGGTGGAAATGAGCCTTTTAATTCTTCTAATTTTTGTTTAACTCCTTCAATTACTTCTGTTGCATTACTTCCGTAAACTTGCTTTAATTGAATTGCTGCAGATGGATGCCCATCTTTATTAGAATAGATATCAAAAAATTCACTTCCAAATTGCACCTTTCCAATATCCTTAATCTTAATAATCTCCCCTTCTGGATTGGCACGAACTATAATATTTTCATATTCTTCGGGCTTATTAAACCTTCCTTTATATACCAATACATATTCTAAAGATTGCGCTTTTATACCTGTAGCTTGTCCTAAACGTCCTGGTCTACCAATAAGACTTTGATCGGCCATCGCTTTCATAACTTCATCTGTAGAAACATTGTAAGCACGCATTCTGTCTGGATTTAACCAAATACGCATAGCGTAATTACGGTTTCCTAAAATTTGCGCTGTTGAAATCCCTTTTATACGCTGGATTTCTGGTATAATATTCACATTAGCATAGTTATACAAGAACTTTTCATCAGCATGTTTGTCTTCACTATATAAGTTGATGTACATTAACATACTAGGTTGCACGACTTGTACAATAACACCTTCTAGCTGAACTAGTTCTGGCAATGTGTTAATTACTTTATCTACACGATTCTTAACATTAACAACAGCTTCATTTGGATCTGTTCCTAAATCAAATAAAACCTGAATCGTTGCCTCACCTGCACTTGTTGCGTCTGAAACAATATATCGCATTCCTGGCACACCATTAATTGCTCTTTCTAAAGGAATTAATGAAGATTTTTCTAATACTTCAGCACTTGCCCCTGGATAAGCTAAGGTAATTAAAACCCTTGGTGGTGCAATCTCTGGGAATTGAGAAATTGGTAATGTTTTAATTGACAATAACCCTAAAAATATGATTATTAGCGATACAACAATCGCCATAACAGGTCTTTTAATAAAATTCTTAAACATGATTACTCTTTTTAGTGATTATTCTGCGTAAAGATTTAAGTTGGAGAACACCTTATTAGGCGCTTGATAGTCAATATGAATTTTTTGACCATTCTTTACTTTTCGTAATCCATCCAAAAGAATCTTATCTCCTAGAGAAAGTCCACTTTTAACAATAAACAAATATGGAATCTCTTCCTCGGCCACTGTTATTTCTCTCTGTTTTACTGTGTTGTCTTTATCAATAACAAAAACAAATTTCTTATCTAAAACTTCAAAAGTTGCTTTTTGAGGAATCAATAGCGCTTTTTTGTAATTGTTTCTAACTATTACATTTCCAGTTTCGCCATGTCTTAATATTTTATCTGGATTGTTAAAGGTTGCTCTAAAAGCAATATTCCCTGTTTCGTTATTAAACTCTCCTTCGATAGTTTCAACTACTCCTTCTTGGCTAAAAATTGAACTATTAGCCATTTCTAAGTTTACTTTAATCATTTCTCCTTTAGCCTTTTTGGTAACGTAGTTCAAATACTCAGCTTCAGGAACATTGAAATAAACCCACATTTTGCTATTATCAGAAAGTGTAGTTAATAAATCTCCTTCATCTAATAAACTACCTTCTCTAGCTTCTAAATGATTCATAATTCCAGAAAAAGGAGCTCTTATATCGGTAAAACCTAAATGAGTTTGCGCCAAACTAACTTCGGCATTAGCTTTTGCTAATCTTGCTTTTGCTAGCGCCAATTCATTTTTAGAAACCACATTCTTTTCAGCTAAAGCCTTTGTGTTTTGGTATTCTATTAATGCTGATTGTGCTTCAGCTTTTGATTTAGATAATTCTGCTTCATAAACATTAGGCATAATTCTAAACATTTTTTGTCCTTTAGAAACAAATTGCCCTTCATCTACAAAAATGTTTTGCAAATAACCGCGCTCTAAAGCTCTTAATTCAATGTGACGAATTGAGTGAATTTGGGCAACATATTTTCTATCAACAACAGTATCTTTTTCAAGCGGATTTGAAACTAAAAACTTTGCTTCTTCTTCCTTTGTTTCTTCTTTGTGTCCACAACTAGATAGTAATAAAATACCACCTAAGCTTAAAAGCATAAAAATTCTTTTAGCCATTTTTTTTATTTTAAAATTGAATAAATATTTTTTTGTAATGAAATGTAAAATCTTCAGAAATCGTAAGTATTGATTTCTGTTAGTAACTAAAAAAAAAATTAAATCAAATTCTAAAAATACAATAGAATATATTGCGGGAAGGAATTGTGGATAAATAATCTATATACTTGCAAGGAGCAAGTCTGTTTTGAATAAATTGTGAATGGTTAGCACATACATTGGTATCAAAATATGCAGCAAAGAAATTAAAATAATTATCAAATATAGAATATTCAGTATCTTCTTGCTCTAGTTCAGATTCTGATATTTCTATTTTATCATGATGAGTCTCGTAGTTAGCATCTGTTTGTTTGTAAAATACAACTAGTTTTTCTAATTCCTGTAAATGGAATTCTTCATCAGAGGAAATTGTTTTTGAAAAAGAATTTGCACTAAAATCTACATTGGAATTTGCAAATACAATATTCCCAATGAATGTTAGTACTACTAAATAAAAATATTTTAATAATTTCTTTTTCATTTGAGTACAAAATTATAGAATGAATTTAATCTTGTATCACAAAATAGTGTTAAATACTATTATTTACCAATTCCGCTTCAAACAACAACTTGATATTCTCATACGAGTTCTCCAATAAAAACTTAATATTCTTTGGATTCACCCATTCTACTCGTTCAATTCCTTCATCGGCTTGACCTTGTGGTGTGCCTTCGTATTTGGTACGCATTTCAAACCATTGTGTAATTTTTAGTTTATAGCGACCGTTGCGTTTAAAAATATGATAGGTTCTTTGTAGTTTTTCGGTGATGGCTAATCCGGTTACGCCAGTCTCTTCCTCTACTTCTCGGATAGCGGTTTCTTCAATGGTTTCGTTTTTTTCGGTGCCACCTTTTGGTAAATCCCATTTGCCATTTCTGAAAATAAAAAGCACATCGCCGTCTTTGTTGTAAACCAATCCACCACCTGCTTTTTCAACAGGTAACTTCGCGCGAAGCGTTTTCATTATCAATTTTTCATCGGGATGATACAGAAAAGCTTTCTGAATTTTATTCTGAAAAATTTTAACGATTAACTTTTTGATATCAACACTTTCCAATAAAAAAAGTTTGAAATCGGTTTCTTTTTGAACCTGATTTGTCAAAAAAAGTGGCTTATCGTTCACAAAAACTTTATACATTTGCAATATGATTTTTAATAACAACACAGCACAACAAACAGCCGAATTGCTTTTACAAATAAACGCAATTAAATTAAATTCTAAAAATCCTTTTACGTGGGCTTCAGGCTGGAAGTCACCGATTTATTGCGATAACCGCATAATCCTTTCATTTCCAGCGGTTAGAAACTATGTGCGCGATGAATTTGCGAAACATATTGAAGATAAATTTGGTAAACCCGATGTGATTGCAGGCGTTGCAACAGGCGCTATTGGTATCGGAATTTTGGTTGCCGAAGCGATGGGATTACCTTTTGTATACGTTCGTCCAGAACCTAAAAAACACGGAAGACAAAACCAAGTAGAAGGTTTCTTACAAAAAGGACAAAACGTAGTTGTCGTAGAAGATTTGATTTCGACTGGCGGAAGCAGTTTGTTAGCTGTTGAAGCTTTACGCAACGAAGGTGCTAATGTAAAAGGAATGGCCGCTATTTTTACCTATGGTTTTCCAATATCAAAAGAGCGTTTTGAAGCGGCTAATTTGGATGTTTTCACGCTAAGTAATTACGAAAATTTATTACAAAAAGCGGTTGACAAACAATATGTTTCAGAAAGTGAATTGGAAACATTAAGCGCTTGGAACGCCAATCCTTCTGAATGGAATGTAGAAGTTTAAATCACAAACAATATACTATCAACAATAAACAAAAAACATATGAACTTAGAAAGTCCAAAAGTAAGCGTAGCAAAGTCGGCTGAATATTTATTCAACGCTTTGAACGACGTAAAGAATTTCGAAAAATTAATGCCTGAAAATATCGCAAAATTTGAAGTAATCGACGAAAATTGCTTTGAATTTGGCTTAAAAGGTATGCCAGAAATTAAATTGGTAAAAAAAGGTGGAACTCCAAATTCGCAAATCGTTTTAGGAGCCGCTTCAAGTAAATTGCCTTTTACTTTAACTGGAAACTTAAACGCAATTGACGCTGATAACACAGAAGTGCAATTAGCTTTTGAAGGTGATTTCAATCCAATGATGGCCATGATGATCAAAGGACCTATTACCAAATTCATTGAGACATTAGCTCAGAATATGGGGAAATTGTAGTTCAAAATCTTGTGAAGTAGACTATTTTTTCAATAAAAACATGAAAAACAGTGCAATATTAGCAAATCGGTTTAGAGAAGTGATTCTCAACGGAGTTTGGATAGCCAATACAAACTTTAAAAACGAATTGACAACTGTTGATTGGAAATTAGCTACTACAAAACACCAAAACTTGAATACAATTGCCGTATTAGCACAACACATTCACTACTACGTTAATGGAATAAAACAGGTTTTTTTAAATGGAAATTTAGAAATTAGAGATCGTTTTAGTTTCGATTTTCCCGAAATAGAATCTCAGTCACAATGGGAAGATTTTTTAGCCAAATTTTGGAAAGACGCAGAAGAATTTGCCGAATTGATTGAAAAAATGTCAGAAGAGAAACTTCTAGAAAACTTTGTTGATGAGAAATATGGTTCTTATTTAAGAAATATTGACGCAATGATTGAACATAGTTATTATCATTTAGGCCAAATTGTCCTCATAAAAAAATTACTAAAAACAACATAGGCTGATTAATTTTCAGCTTATGCTTGTTTTAAAGCCTCCACCAATAAATCAATATCTTCTTTCGTATTAAAATGGCTGAATGAGATTCGCAAACTTGGTTTTTTGGTCTCTTCTGGAGATAGAAATTCGGCTAAAACGTGCGATGGTTTAACACTTCCGCTCTGGCAAGCACTTCCTCGTGAAACGGCAATTCCTTTCATATCCAACGTAAATAATAACATTGAAGTCTTTTCTTCCGATAAAGGCAATTGAACATTCAAAAGATTATAAAACGTGTTTTCTCCATTGATTTTTACCTCTGGAAATACTTTTTTCAATTCAGAAAAACAATAATTTTTTAAATCGGAAATGTAATTGGTGTCGTTTTCTAAATTCGTACAAGCTAATTCTAAGGCTTTTGCCATACCAACGACTTGATGTACGGCTTCGGTTCCGGCACGCATGCCTTTTTCTTGCTCGCCACCAAAAATCATGGGTTGTAGCATGGAATTCTTTTTGATGAAAGCAAACCCAACTCCTTTTGGACCATGAAATTTGTGTGCAGAAGCTACTAAAAAATCAACTCCCAACTCTTGTACATCTAAATTCGTTTTTCCGATAGATTGTACCGTATCGCAATGAAAAAGTGCTTTTGCATACTTGCATAGGTCCGAAACACGTTTGATGTCTAAAATCGTTCCTATTTCGTTATTTACGTGGATTAATGATACTAATGTTGAAACATCTGAATGCAATTTAGAAGCCAAATCATGATAATCGATGTTTCCGTTGGATAAAATGGTAATGTATTCGACTTGAATTCCGAACTCTTTTGCTAAATGTTCGACAGTATGCAACGTAGCGTGATGTTCGATTTTAGTTGTAATGATGCGTTTAATTCCCAAATCTTTCACAGCGCTGGTTAAAATCCAGTTTGTGGCTTCTGTAGCACTTGATGTGAAAATAATTTCAGAAGCTTGTGCATTAAGCAATTTCGCAATGGATTTTCGGGATGATTCCAATAAAGTCTTGGCACTTCGACCAAAACTGTGGGTGGAAGATGGGTTTCCGAAATCGTTTTGAAGCACGTTCATCATAGCGGTAATCACTTCTGGATGAATTGGCGTGGTTGCTGCGTTATCTAAATACACTTTTTTCATTTGAGGCTTTTAATTGTTTTTTAAAGGACAAATGGAATTCGCACATAAAAATTGGTAAAAAAATCAAAAAATGGTAAGTGCTCATTTCATATCGCAAAGATACAAATCATTTTATTTTAGAAATCTTAAAATCAATTCGTATTGAAATTAACAAACTTTAGCAAATTAATAAATTAAAACCTTTATTTTTGTTGCATAAATTAGATGAATAAATGAAAAAACTTATTGTTTTAGCCGCTTCCATTTTTATGCTTCAGGCTTGTGATGATGGCGATATAACCCTAGAATCTTTTAATTTTGACGAACAAATCGTTAGAGAGTGTACCGATAATAATTTGATTTTTAAAATTAATAATGATGAATTATTACTAATCAACATTCCAGAATCGAGTTTTGCCAATGTTGAAACACCTGATGGAAGTCCACGAATAGTAAATGTAAGTACATCGAATCAGATTATCTATAGAATTTATTCCGACAATGTAAGCACTAATAATATTTGTTCTTTAATTCCACCTGCGACACCCGTTGTAAAAAACGAATGGAATGCTACTGGTGGAACAATTGAAATTATTACAGACGCGCTTTATGCTTCAGATGGAATTACAATAACAGGATATAATCATAACATTAAATTTGTTAATGTAAACTTTTCTGGAAGTTCTAATTCATTTAGTTTTACGGAATATAATTTTGGAAATTACGTAACGAATTAAATATAAAAATTTCAAAAAAATAAAAGGACTATTCAAATTTGAGTAGTCCTTTTTTTATTTCTTGAAGTGAAATGGTAGTAAAATTATCATCCAAAATCTTACTTCACATTTTGCTTAATATACACTTCGGTTGCTCCTAAACCATATTTTTGATAGTTCGCATCTTGGAATGAAATGTTGTCATAACGTCCCAACATAAAATCCAATTCGGCTTTCAAAACACCTTCACCAACGCCGTGAATAAATACCACTTTTGGCATCCTATTTTTGATAGCAAAATCGAGTTGGCGTTTTGCAGTTTCCATTTGCAAAGTCAGAATATCATAGTTGCTCATTCCGCGTTTTGAAGGCACTAATTTTTCGATATGCAAATCTACTTCTAAGACAAATTCATCCTTACGAGAACGCTTTTCTTTGACAAAACTGCGCTTTTTCGGCTCTTCTTTATCCTTTAAAACAGAACTTAAACTTTGATTAGAGAACAAACCACTTAACTCATTGGAATTGTTTATTTTAATCAATTCGTTGACAAAAAATGTCATCACGAAATTATCGGTAGTTTCCACCGAAATTTCATTATTTTGAACCTTAATTACTACTCCCGAAATGTCGTCATCTAAAACCGCAACCTTATCTCCTATTTTAAATTTCTGTATCATTTTCTTCTTCTTTTTCTCCATCATTTTTAGATGGAATTTTCTTCATCAATCTAAATAATCCAAACAT
>NZ_JAIWOF010000212.1 GCF_020217025.1 Flavobacterium sp.
AAAAACAGCCATTGCTCCTATCATAATAAATCGATTTGGAGCTGGTTTTGATTGCTCAATTATGGCAAAAATTCCGACTGCAGCAAACATCAAAATGTATAAAAATTGCTTCATAATTTTTTCTTTAAAATACAATTTTCAAAAGTAGTCTTTTAAAAGTCAACAAAAAAAGTCAATCTCATTTTTAATAAAAAAGTCCTGTTAAAATTTAAAATTATTAACGCGTTAAAATTAATAACAACTCATTAACAAATCGTTTACAACACTTATTTTGAGTTTGGCACAGCAATTGGAAATACCTAATCAAGCAACAAGTTTTAGAAACGAGTTTTAAAATTGAGTTGCTAAATTTTTAAATTGTTGTATCATGAAAAAAATTACACTTTTAGTAGTAGCCAGTATCCTTCTGGTAGGGAACATGGCTTTAGCGTCAGAAAATCCTGTTTTTTCTGACAACACAAACAGAAGAGGATATTACATCGATTATAGAGATGCAGAGCCAATTATCTTCAGAGAACGCGGAATTGAGTTTATGTTGTTTCCAAATGGAGAATTCGACTTCAACACAAGACCATCAGGACCTAGATACGCTGTAAACGGTACAAATGGAGCTCCTGGAACAAGAGGTTATTATGGAACTTCTGAAAGAGGAATCCGTGTTGAGCATGATAACTTTGGTAGAGTAAGACGCGTAGGAAATGTATACATCAACTACGACGCTTTTGGAAGAGTAAAACGCATTGGAACCATCTACATGAGCTATAACAGCTTTGCAGTAACTAGAGTTGGGAATATGAGAATTATGTACGACAGAAGAGGAAGAATTGTAGATGTATATGGTTTTATCAACTATGCAAACAGCGGATATGTTTACAACCCAAGAGGAGAGCATTATTCTGGAGGAAATGGTGGTTATGTCTACGATGACGATTATGATGATGATTACGAAAGTGACGATGACTATTACTACTACAAAAAAGATGGCTCTAAAGCAAAAATGACAAATGATGACGTAAAAGAAATCAAAAGAGAAACTTTAGAAATGAAAAAAGATAAATAATAATTGGTTGGTTAGTTTGTTTTTAAATCCTGTGGATTCTGGGAAGATGAAGCAGGATTTTTTGTATTCAAGTGCAAGAACAAATACAAAAATCAAGTTCAAAAAATTACCTATCTGAACTTTTAGACACCTAGAATCACAGGTTTGGCTAATGAATATAGACGTTTTACTTTACAAAGTAAACATAGAAAACAAAACTTAAATGACTTATATGTTTAAAAACTTAGCGTCTTTGCCAGCTATTATTTTTTGAATATTCTCTTGAAAACAGAGTTCATCACAAAATTGATATCTGAAGAAACCTTAAAATAATAACTCAATCCTAAATAGAAAATGGTTACTAAAATCGATTTCAAGACAATATTTACAAAAGGATGAAAGCTAAAATCCCAGTAATAGAATACTCCAAAACTCACTAATGCTAAAAATAATGCTACTACCGTATTTTTAGTAAACGGAAATAAATTCATTTTAAGCACAACAAACAGCAATTTGGCTAAACTATACATTCCAATAGTAATTAATGTAGCTAAAGCAGCCCCATTAATCCCATACATGGGAATAAAAACAAAATTCAATCCAACAACAACAAAAACTAATAAAACTCCTAGAAACAAAACCATTTTGTAATATTTCGAATTAAAAATAATAGAATTATTATTTCCTAAAACAACATCAAAATATTTAGATAGTCCGATAGTAAATACTACAAATAAACCTTGATCATAACCCTCATCTGGCAAAATTTCATATAATTGTTTGATATTGACTAATATTCCAACATATATCAATCCACCTATTACTTGAAGGGTTAATGAGGATTTTTTATATAACTGATTTAACTCTTCCCACTTGTTTTCACTCATCAATTTAGCTGTAATTGGGTACGTAATTTGATGCATTGCTCGCTGCGGAACCGAAATAACCATAGCCAAATAAACCGCTAAGGAGTAAAATGCAATATTTTCAATTTTTAAAAATTGATTAATCATGTATTTATCAATATCCAAAAGCATATTCGCGACACTTGCCGATAAAATTATAAATATGGTAAAAACAAAAATTTGCTTTGTTTGTTTTGGTAATTTCTTATTCAGTTGAATTCTTTTAATTTTATTAGCATAATAAATAATGACCAACAAACTAATCCCATAAATTATCACTAAAGAATGAACAAATTCTGGAAGCGAAATCCATTTAAAATAAACCGCAAAAAGCGAAATGGTAACCAAAACACGAACAAAGACTTCTTTGACAAATGAACCAAAAACAGATTTCATGTGAGCTCTTAACCAAGCATAAAAAATCTCAAAATAACCTATAAACAAAGCTATCAGTGGAATTTCCCATACATAATCGTAAACTATTGTATTTTTTGAAGATTCGTATAAGGCAATATTATCATAGAAATAATAGAACAAACAAAAGAAAGGAATAATAACAAACAAAGGCAGTAATAGCATGTAAGTAAAATACCTACTCAAATCTTCCTCCGTTTTATTGTTTTCATTAAAAAATTTAATTAGTGTATTTTGAATTCCAAAAGATAAAATTGGATATAAAATATTTGCTGCTGAAAAAATATAATTTGTTAACCCTAAATACTCTTTTCCTAAAAAAACAGGATACATATACATTACGTTAATCGCACCAATTCCAAAACCAACAAAAGTAATGATCGTGTTTTTTATTGATTGTTTAATGACAATTCCCATATTCTTAGTGAATAGTAATTAGTGATTAGTGATAAGCAGTTTGACTAACTTTTCAGTTAATGATTTTCTGCTGTATTGTTGTAAACCTACTGGATATACTTTTAAATTATTTTGTTGAAACTGCTCGAAACAGGTCAGAATTTGCGCTTTTAATGCTTCTAATTCGTCATATTTGAAGAAAGTTCCCGTATTGGTTTCTTTTATGATTTGGGCAAAATCTGCATTTTCTGGTCCGATGGCGATAATTGGTCGCTCAGAAACCATATATTCAAATAATTTTCCAGGAATGATACATTTGGTTTCTTCTGAGTCAATTTCGATAAGTAATAACACTTGCGAACTTCTTTGTTCGATTATCGCTTCATCGTGTGGCAAATAGCCCAAATGATTCACATATTTTTCTAACTTAAATTCTTTAATTGCTTGAAGCACCTCAGCACTCACCGCTCCTATCAATTTTAATTGGAATTGTTTTTTGAATTCTGGATTTTCTTTGGTCAATTCTTTCAACGCTTTCCATAAAATTCTTGGATTTCTTGCCGATAAAAATGAACCAATGTGTGCCAAAGTGAATTTTTCATCTAAAGGTTTTTTATTCACTTTTTCCACATCATAACCATTTGTAATGACTTCAATTGGTTTTGAAGTAATGGCTTCAAATTCGGTTTTTGTAGTTGGAGACGTTACTAAAAGTCGGTCACAAGTCGTCATGACTTCTTCCTCCAAATCTTTATGCTTTTTAGCTGCCCAAGAACTTAGTTTTAATTGTTTGTGATAACCAATTGTAGTCCAAGGATCACGAAAATCGGCCAACCAAGTAATATTGAGTTCTTTTTTCAATTGCAAACCAATCAAATGCAAACTATGAGGCGGACCAGTGGTAATTACCGTATCGATTTGATGCTCTTGAAGATATTGTTTCAAGAATTTAACCGAAGGTTTCACCCAAAATACTCTTGCATCGGGAATAAAAACGTTACCACGAATCCAAAGCATTGCTTTTTCTACAAACGATTGCTTTTTTTGATTCGGAATAATTCCGGAACTGATTTTTTTGGTCTTATTTTTTGAAAAAACTGAAGCCAATCCGTAAGGTTCAAAAATCGGTTGTTTGATAATAATTGCTTTATCTGAAACTTCACTCAATAATTTCTCATCAAGCAACGGATACGTTGGGTTTTCAGGAATATAAACGTGAGGTTCTATATTAAAATCAGGTAAATATTTGACAAATTTCAACCAACGCTGAACACCTGGACCTCCTGCTGGTGGCCAGTAATACGATATAATGAGTATTTTTTTTGTTGGTTTCAATGTCAAGTTCAATTACAAATTCAAGTTCAAAAATCAAAAATTGTTAATCATCAATCTTAAATCTTCTTTTTTCTCTCCAAATAAACTCCTGCTCCTATCAATAAAAGCATTCCAATAGAACTGATTAGGGCTATTGTACTTCCTGTTTTTACCACTTCTGGTTCAAATTTGAATTCTATGGTGTGTTTTCCTGCTGGAATTTGTAATGCTCTTAAAACATAGTTTGCTCTTATTACTGAACGTTTTTCCCCATCTATGTAAGCATTCCAACCTTTTTCATAATACATCTCCGAGAAAATCGCTAATCCTTCATTTGTATTGTTAGAAGTATATTTTAAATGATTTGGTTTGTAATTCACTAATTTAATTTGTGCTAACGAATCAACAACATAATTTTTTTTGAAATCTGGTTTAAAAAATGGCCCAAAATCAGGATTATTAATTATTGCATGCTTTTTTGTATTTAAAGTATCTAGAGCCTTTATTTCTTCATCTGCTGACTTCGCAAATTTAAATTCCTCCACAAACCATGCATTTCCATTAGCAAAAGGATTAGCAACAGGAACGTCGCCATTACCAGTAGGAACAATTACATATTTTACATTTAGCATATCCAAAACCGGATTGCTTTTTGTAAAACTATAAGTTTGCATATCTATTGAACTTGCTAATTTTTCGATGTTTTTCTCAATGTTATATTCAAATAACTGGTCAACTCTTCTAGGACGCACAGCGCTATAACCTCCAACCGCTTTATGGAAGTAAGACGTTCTTCCTTGCAATCTTCCTTGAATTTCGTATACTCTGTAATTTGAAGTATCTTGTAAAATATGTTTATCAGCATCGGTAGGCTCAAAAGGCATATCTACTTCGCGAGCACTTCTAAATTGACTTGGATTGTTATTCAAATAACGTTTATCGACCATAAATAAATCGGAAACCATAAAGAATCCAACCAATACAACAGCTGTAGTTTGTGCCAATTTGTTTTGGATATACAACCATAAAACAATCGCTACAGCTAACATGAATAAACCTGAACGCATTAAATCGCTAGTATAGAAATTCATTCTATCTTCTTTTAAGGCATTTATAAAATTGATTCCGAATGATTTATCTTGGCTTTCACCAAACATTTGCATCAATTGTTGGTCGATTGGAGCTGAAAAATTAAAGAATCCTTTAGCCAAGTATAAAACAACTACTAATCCTAAACTAGTCGCAGCCGCTTTCCATAAACTGGTCCATTGTATTTCTTTTTCCGAAGTAAAAAACGATTGAAGTCCCATAATTGCTAACACTGGAAAACATAGTTCCAATACTACTTGAATAGAAGAAACCGCACGGAATTTATCATACAAAGGCACGAAATCAACAAAGAATCTCGTCAAAGCATCAAAATTTTTACCCCATGAAAGCAATAAAGAAAGAATGGCTCCAGCTAGAAATAAATATTTAACTTTTCGCTTATCGTGATACAATCCTAAAACCGCTAAGAAAAACACAATTGCTCCAATATAAGCTGGCGCTTCTACAATTGGCTGTTCTCCCCAATATGTTTTTCCGTAATATTGAACCGTTTGTAAGGCTTCTGGTGGTGTAGCGCCATAATTCAATAAAAACTCATATAATGCTGATTTTTCATCTAATTCTTCTCCATTTCCACCTCCAAAAAGACGTGGTGCAATTAAGTTAAAACTTTCCGTAACACCATAACTATATTCCGTTATGTATTCATACTTCATGGATGAATCTTCGGTGTTTTTGGAACCATCTGCGTTAAACGTTAATTCGCTTTTTCCACGGATACTGTGATTGGCATATTCTGACGTTGCCATCAAATTGGTTGCATTGGCTCCGATGGCTAAAATTCCTGCGATAGCAAATACTCCAATAATTTTTCCTAATTCTTTAAATTCCTTATTCTTAATTGCAATTACTACATAATACACTCCGATTATCGCTAATAAGAGTAATAAGTAATACGTCATTTGGAAGTGATTCGCATTAATTTCTAATGCTGCTCCTACCATAGTAAGCAAACCTCCAATTATATATTTTCGTTGGAAAACCAATAAAACTCCGGCAACTACCATTGGCATATAAGCGATGGCGTGTGCTTTAGCATTGTGTCCAACTCCTAAAATAATAATCAAATACGTTGAAAATCCAAATGCCAGCGCTCCAAAAAACGCTTTTAACGGATCTACTTTTAACACCATCAACAACACATAAAACCCTAAGAAATAAAGGAATAAATAATCCGCTGGGCGAGGTAAAAATCGTAACCCATCATCTATCATTCCAATAACATCATTTGGATATTTAGCACCTAATTGATACGTTGGCATTCCTCCAAAAGCACTATTTGTCCAATACGGCTCTTCACCCGTTTCATTTCTAAAATCATTTTGTTCTTTAGCCATTCCGGTATATTGAACAATATCGGATTGGAAAATTTTATTTCCTTGTAAAACTGGGTAAAAATAAATTAGGGAAACCAAAATAAACCCTACTAAAACCAATAAATGAGGATATAATGCTTTGATATTTTTCATGTGTAGTAAATAATGAATATAAGGCGCTAAAGTAATTAAAAAAAGGATATTGTTAAAATATCCTTTGGAGTAATCTTGTTAAACTAACAATTATTTCACTTCTTCGTAATCAATGTATTCACCCACTTCTTTTTTAGGTTTTGGGGCTGGAGCACTTGCTTGAGAAGTTCTATTTTGTTGTTCTTGTTGTTGTCTGTACTGTTCCTGCATTTGTTCTTGCATTTTATTTACTGCCTTTTGCATTAAAATTGGAGCAAAAATTCGCATTAAAAACTTAAACAAATAATAAAACAGAATGATGTAAAATAACGTTTTAATCAATCCTGTAAGTGAAGCCATTTCCATGCTAATAAAATTTAAAATTCAAAAATACAGATATTGGTTGGGAAAACTTCAAATTTGTTTCTTAAAATTATGATAAAATAACTATTTTTGGAGATAAATCTTTTTCTATGAAATCTATTCAAGTACTTTTTATTTTAATCTTCGGGATTACTTCACAAATTACATTTGGCCAATTTACGGATGAAATTAATTCTAATCGTCCAGGAAAATCGATGATGGCTTATGCTGTTGGTAAAAAAATCATTCAAACCGAAACGGGCGTAACTTATGTTTCAGAAGATCACGATCTTTTAGAATATCAAGCAAAAGGATTTATCGGAGAATTAGCCATTCGATATGGTGTTTGGAAAGAAGAATTAGAAGTTATTGCTGACATTCAATATCAGAGCGATAAACTTACCGTTGGTAATTTTGAAGAGAAAAGAAACGGTTTCAAACAATTGACATTAGGAGCGAAATATTTAATCTACGATCCATTTAAAAACTATGTAGAAAAAGAAAACATCTACAGTTGGAAAGCTAACAAAAAATTCAAATGGAGACAATTTATTCCGGCTTTTTCAATGTATGCTGGAGCAAATTTCAATGTTGGCGATACTCCTTTTAATTATGCTCCGGCAGATATAAAAGAGCCTAGCTTTAGTCCAAAAGTAACAGCAATTGCTCAAAATCATTTTGGAGGCAGATGGGTTTTAGTGACGAACTTAACTTACGATAAAATAGGGACCGATTTTGCTTCTATCAACTATATTTTAACATTAACCAGAGGTTTCAATGCAAAATGGTCGGGATTTATTGAAAATCAAGGCTATATGGGTGATTATTACAGCGACGGTGTTTTCAGAATTGGAGCTGCCTTTTTGTTTGACAAAAACATGCAAGTTGATGCTTCATTAGGAAAAAACCTTAAAGATACTCCTGGTTTATTAAATGCCGGAATTGGTTTTTCATGGCGTTTTGCAGATAATTATGAAGAAGTTCAAATGGCAAAACCCGGTACAGAAACTAAAACCGACAAAAAAATGAAGAAAAAAGGTGAAAAAGAAGCGAAGAAAAGAAAAGATGCAGTAGAATAAAATGATAACAATTAAAGAAGCCCTTACCAAAAAAGAAATGAAAGATTACGTTATGTTTTCTTTCGAATTGTATAAAAATAACCCATATTGGATTCCGCCAATAATTGCAGAAGAATTAGAAACTTTTGACAAAACAAAAAATCCAGTGTTAAAAACTGCTGAAGCTCATTTTTATTTGGCTTATAAAGACAATCAAATTGTAGGTAAAATTGCAGCGATAATTAATTGGGAAGAAGTTAATCTATTAGAAAAAAGAAAAGTCCGTTTTGGTTGGTTTGATGTTATTGATGATATCGAAGTAACGAAAGCGCTTTTAAATAAAGTAGAAGAATTAGGCAGAAAACACAACATGGATCACATGGAAGGTCCAATGGGTTTCTCTAACCTAGATAAAGTTGGTGTATTATCTGAAGGTTTTGACCAATTGGGAAACATGATTACTTGGTACAGTTTACCTTATTATATCACTCACTTTGAACAACTCGGATTAGTTAAAGAAAAAGAATACATTGAAAGTAATTTTTCTTTCAGCAATATTAATCCTGAACCTTTTCAAAAAGCTAGCGAGTTAATTAAAAAAAGATATGAATTACGTTGCTTAAATTTCACAAAAACAAAAGACATTATGCCTTATGTGGATAAAATGTTTGATTTGTTTAACGAAACTTATTCTAAACTACAATCATTTGTACCAATCAATGATATTCAAAAAGAATATTTCAAAAAAAAATATATTGGTTTTATCAATCCCGAATTTATTAAATTCATAATGGATAAGTACGACAATATGGTTGCATTTGCAATTGTAATGCCTGGTTTTGCTCAAGCACTTAAAAAAGCAAACGGAAAACTTTTCCCTTTTGGTTTTTATCATTTGTTACAAGCACGTAAACATTCAAAAGAAGTTGTTTTCTATTTAATTGGTGTTACACCTGAATATCAAAGTAAAGGTGTTACAGCTATTGTTTTTGATGAATACTATAAAGTGTGTCAAGCAAAAGGAATTGAGACTTGCATCAGAACTCCAGAATTAGAAGAAAATCATGCCATTCATAATTTATGGAAACATTTTAATTCTAAAATCAATAAGAGAAGAAGAACATATAAAAAGGAATTATTATAAAACAAAAAAGGGATTCAAATTGAATCCCTTTTTTATATGTATTTATTTATAAAGGCTTACTCTACATTTTGAACACTTGCTTCTGCAATTTTAGCATACGTTCCGTTTACTAATTTTTCACGAATAGCTTCAAAAGCTGCTAAAGTTTCAGCAATATCTTCTAAAGTATGTGAAGCAGTAGGAATCATTCTTAATAAGATAATTCCTTTTGGAATTACAGGATATACAACAATAGAAAGGAAAATTCCGTAGTTTTCACGTAAGTCATTTACCATAACCATCGCTTCTGGAATAGAACCTTCTAAATATACTGGTGTAATACAAGTATTTGTATCACCAATATTGAATCCTCTTTCTTTTAATCCGTTTTGTAATGCATTTACGTTTACCCATAATTTATCTTTAATTTCAGATGAATTACGTAATAACTCTAAACGTTTTAATGAACCAATAGTTTGAATCATTGGCAACGCTTTTGCAAACATTTGAGAACGTAAATTGTATTTTAAATAATCGATAATATCTTTATCTGCTGCAACGAATGCACCAATGTTAGCCATTGATTTTGCAAAAGTTGAGAAATACACATCAATTCCATCTTGACAACCTTGCTCTTCTCCTGCTCCAGCACCCGTTTTACCTAATGTACCAAAACCATGTGCATCGTCAACTAATAAACGGAAATTGTATTTTTCTTTCATTGCTACAATTTCTTTCAATTTACCTTGTTGTCCTCGCATTCCGAAAACACCTTCAGTAATGAATAAGATTCCACCTCCTGTTTCCGTAGCCATTTTAGTAGCACGTTG
>NZ_JAIWOF010000213.1 GCF_020217025.1 Flavobacterium sp.
TAGGTTTTTCTCCATACTTTCTAAATCATTGTGCTTGTAAGTGAAACGTTTTCCCATGTGTAAACGTACACCATCAATAATACAAGCGTGAGAATCTACATCGTATACAATGATATCGTTTTTGGTTACTAAAGCATCAATAATAGATACCATTCCTTGGTAACCAAAGTTTAATAAATAAGCTGATTCTTTCATTACAAAAGCAGCTAATTCATTTTCTAATTGTTCGTGATATTTAGTATGACCACTCATCATACGAGCTCCCATTGGGTAAGCTGCTCCATATTGAACTGCCGCATCAGCATCTGCTTTACGCACTTCTGGATGATTGGCTAAACCTAAATAATCATTCAAACTCCAATTTAAAATATCTTTTCCATGAAATTTCATTCTTGGACCCAACTCTCCTTCTAATTTAGGAAACACATAATATCCTTCTGCTTGTGAAGCCCATTTTCCTAACGGACCTTTATTGTTCTGAATTCTTTCGAATAAATCTTTTACCATGATATATAATAGGTGTTAAAAACGAAGCAAAAGTATAAAGAAAAAAGTTTTTATTATAATTTATTTAGAAGTAAAAAATGGAAGTAAAAAAAAATAAATTAAAAAAGGGCTTGTATATTTCATAAATGGGCTTACATTTGCACCGAACGACACAGAAATGTGGTTACACGTTCACCGTAAAAGTCGATCGCTCCAGATCGGCTTTTATACTTTATAGGCATTTCAACAAGATTAATCTACCTCGTAATGTTTATTTAACGATTGTAAATACTTTTTCGTTTTATCGTATTTTACTTTTCTTTCTTCTTCATCCAAGAAACTATAATTATCAACTCCATCTTTAATGTTTTGCATTAATTGAGATGCTATGGCTTTACCTTTTTCAAAAGAATTTATTCTATAATAACTTTCAATTATTGAATAAGCATCAAAACTAAAATATGCCAAATTATTAGGATAGATTCTTAAACATTCATCTAAAATTGACTCAGCTTTTTGGAAATTATCATGTTCAATATAGTAATTTGCTAATCGATTATAAATTAATCTAAAATCCATAATAAGTTGACGTTCCTCAACAGGCAAATTGACCTTATTTGTAAAATTATACATCTTGGCCATATTATCTTCTAATTTAATAGGAGAAACAAAACCAATTTCATCATCTGAAGTTATTCCTTCATTTGAAACTAATTTGTAAACTAATCCTTCAAATTGCAAATATTTAGACAAACCTAAATAATTATCGTGTGAATTATTAGTAGCAAAATAAATTGGCCTTTTCCACTTATTAGTTGCAATAATATCTAATAAAATCAAATGATTTCTGTAGAGTGCGTTTTCATTAATACTCCAATTTAAAACTTTAGTGTTATGGCTTAATTTAAAATTATTTGAAAAAACAGCTTTATATACATTAGAATTACCTTCAACAATATTTGATTCATTTGAAACAATTTTACTTAAATCATCAATTGAAATAAAATCTTCAGTTCTAAAATTAAAAAGTAAAACTTCACTCAATCTATCTTTAATAAATTCATTACCTATCGATAATCTAATTCCTTCTGAATCCAAAACACGATTTTTCATCATAATTACATATCTACTATCTTGTAGCAAACTTGTGTTTACAATTAAAACATCTTTACGGTAATTATTCTTTACTTGATAAATCAACAAGGGAAAAGTATCATTATCTCCAACTGTGAATAATATGCCGTTTTTTTCACAAGAATCCAACATGTATTTAGCATACATTTTATAATTTTCCGAATATAAATTTAAATCTTGAATTTGTTTCTCGGCTAACTCTTCATTCTGATAAATTCTAAGGTTGAGAAAATTACTTGCTATTTCATTGTAATACTTTATCCCTATTTGCCCTGGAATAGTTTCAAATTTTGGGTTTCTTTTATACAATTCCTTGTAACTATTAATAGCTTTATTTTGAAACGACAAATATCTTTCCAATTGATCATTAGTCATAGCATTTTTAGAAATGGGTAAATTCATATTAATTTTAGAATCGGAAAACTCAAAATTATTATTCAATAATCCACTTGCATAATTGGAATATGCATAGCCAAGAGAATACAATTCTAAATCAGTCAGCTTGTCTTTATTTTCATACAATCTTATTAAATCTTGGTCCCATCCAACATATCCATAATATTTAAGATTATCAAACCTAACTGTTGTTGTTCTACTAACGAAATTTTTAATAGCATCTTCATCAACTATTTTGTCAGGATTTGGAGGAAAACTAATAGTATTGTATTGTTTTTTATTACTATCCCAAAAAACTTCGCTAATAGTATCTTTAGATTGAGAATCTATAGTCGTAACCTTCCATCCAATTTCTCTTTTTTCTAAAAGTATTGTATTTATTGAATCGATGGAATCTGCTTTGTAATTTCTAAATAAATGATTAACAACTTCTGTGTATTTTGGAAATGACTCTTGAGAATAACTTGATATTGCTGAAATTAATATAACAATAAGGAGTTTTATTTTCATTTTAAAACTTTAATTTAGATTTGGTAACTCAATCTATTTATCAAATATAGAAATAATAATTAGTTCATTATATTTACACAAAATTTTTCCTCACATGAAACTCGTATTCGCATCCAACAACAAAAACAAAATTCAGGAAATTCAAGCTTTAGTTCCAAATACTATTCAAATTGTAAGTTTGGAAGATATTGGTTGCACCGAAGATATTCCAGAAACCGCCGATACGATTGAAGGAAATGCCATTTTAAAAGCCAATTACGTTACCGAGAAATATGGTTATAATTGCTTTGCAGATGATACAGGGTTAGAAGTTGAGGCTTTAAATGGTGCACCTGGAGTTTATTCTGCTCGATATGCAGGCGAACAAAAAGATGCGAATGACAATATGGATAAACTTTTATCGGAATTAAGCGACAAACCGAATAGAAAAGCAAATTTCAAAACAGTTATAGCTTTAAATCTTAACGGAAAACAAAACCTATTCACAGGAATCATCAACGGAAAAATCATCGAAGAAAAAATCGGAACCAACGGTTTTGGTTACGACCCAATTTTTGTAGCTGAAGGATATGAAAAAACCTTTGCTGAATTAACTATGGAAGAAAAATCAACCATTAGCCACAGAGGAATTGCCGTAAAAGAACTTATTCTTTTCTTGCAAAAACAGAGCCTATAGGTAAACTCCAATTGTACTTAAAGGCTATTAATCGGAATGTAATGATGAAAATGGCAACTGTTAGCGAAATTACTTCACCTTGCACTTGTAACTCTTGCAATAAGAAGAACAAAATTCCGCCAGCAATACAAAGCGTTGCATAAATTTCCTTTCGGAACAAAACCGGAATTTCATTACACAAAATATCGCGAATTACACCACCAAAAGTCGCTGTCAAAGTTCCTAAAATCACACAAACAACAGGACTTAATCCATACTCTATTCCTTTTTCCAAACCGATTAAAGTAAAAACTCCTAATCCAATCGTATCAAATAGTAACATTGAAATTCGCAAACGCTCTAAATACCGATTGAATATTATAGAAAGTATAAAACCTAAAGTAATGATGTAAATATAATCGATATCTAACATCCATCCTACTGGCGTTCTTCCTATCATGACATCGCGAACCGTTCCTCCACCTAAAGCGGTAACAAATGCAATACAATATACACCAAATAAGTCCAGCTTCTTATAAATTGCAGTCAAAGCACCTGAAATAGCAAATACTAATGTTCCGATAATATCTAACAGTTCAAACATCTTATATCATTTCTTACAAAAGTACTTCATTTTGCAATTTTTCTATCCCGAAATTAACTATAAAACATTTTTTATAAAATCTGTGAAAAACATCAAAATCATAACAAATTGAAAATCAATTAGTAACAAATTAGTTAATCTGATTTATAAAGCGTACCTTTGCACCCAATTTAAAATATTTTATGAATAAATTTGAACAATTAGGATTGAATGAGTCGCTACTGCTGGCGATTAAAGATCTAGGATTTGAGAATCCGTCAGAAGTACAAGAAAAAGCGATTCCAGTACTATTGGAACAAAACACAGATTTAGTTGCCCTAGCGCAAACAGGTACAGGGAAAACCGCAGCTTTTGGTTTCCCGCTAATTCAAAAAATTGATGCTGAGAACAAAAATACTCAAGCCTTAATTTTATCGCCAACACGTGAATTATGCTTACAAATCACCAACGAGATTAAATTATACTCAAAGTACATAAAGGGGTTACATACTGTGGCTGTTTATGGTGGTGCAAGCATTACAGAACAAGCTAGAGAAGTTAAACGTGGTGCACAAATTATTGTGGCTACACCAGGTAGAATGCAAGACATGATTAACAGAGGTCTTGTAAACATTAAAAACATCGATTTTTGTATCTTAGATGAGGCAGATGAGATGTTAAACATGGGATTCTACGAAGACATTTGTTCCATTTTATCGGACACACCAGACGAGAAAAACACTTGGTTATTCTCTGCAACAATGCCAGCTGAAGTAGCGCGTATTGCGAAACAATTCATGTCGAGCCCAGAAGAAATTACGGTTGGACACAAAAATTCAGGTTCGGCTACCGTTTCTCACGAATATTACGTAGTAAACGCAAGAGACCGTTACGAAGCTTTAAAACGTTTAGCTGATGCTAATCCTGACATTTTTTCAGTAGTTTTTTGTAGAACAAAACGTGATACACAAGCAGTTGCTGAAAAATTAATCGAAGATGGTTATAACGCAGCGGCTTTACACGGAGATTTATCGCAAGCACAACGTGATGGCGTAATGAAATCGTTCCGTGGTCGTCAAATTCAAATGTTAGTTGCTACAGACGTTGCAGCTCGTGGAATTGATGTTGATAATGTAACGCACGTAGTAAACTACCAATTACCAGACGAAATTGAAACGTACAATCACCGTTCGGGAAGAACTGGTAGAGCTGGAAAATTAGGAACTTCAATTGTAATCGTTACGAAAAGTGAAATCAGAAAAATACACTCAATTGAGCGTATTATCCAACAAAAATTCGAAGAAAAAACAATCCCATCTGGAATTGAAATCTGCGAAATTCAGTTATTACACTTAGCAAACAAGATTAAAGACACTGAAGTTGATCATGATATCGACACCTATTTACCTGCAATTAATGAAGTTTTAGATGGTTTATCTAAAGAAGAGTTAATTAAGAAAATGGTTTCTGTTGAATTTAATAGATTCATTAACTATTACAAAACAAAACGTGATTTAGCAGGTGAAAGAGGAAGTGATAGAGAAAGAAGTTCTGAACCAAGAGAAATTAGAGCAGGTGATCCAGTTCGTTATTTCATCAACATTGGAGCAAGAGACGATTTCGATTGGATGCAATTAAAAGATTTCATCAAAGAAACTTTAGATTTAGGCAGAGATGACGTATTTAAAGTAGACGTGAAAGAAGGTTTCTCTTTCTTTAATACAGATGGTGAGCATACTGACAAAGTAATGTCTATTCTTAACGGATATGACATGAACGGTCGTAGAATCAACGTTGAAATTTCTAAAAACGACGGTGGCGGAAGACGCGATCACAACGGAAGAAATTCTGGTGGCGGAAGACGTGAAGGCGGATTTAGAGGAGAAAGAAGCGGTTCTGCTCCAAGAAGAGAAGGCGGAAGAGACGGTGGTTTCAGAAGCGATAGAGGTTCGGCTCCTAGAAGAGAAGGCTCAAGAGATGGTGGTTTCAGAGGTGAAAGAAGTAATGAAAGAAGCAGTTCGGCTCCAAGAAGAGAAGGCGGATTTTCTGACAGAGCTCCAAGACGTGCTGAAAGTGCTGGAGATTCATCAAGACCAAGAAGACCAAGAAGAAGCTAACGATTTTCGTTAATTTTCTTATAATTTTATAGAAAACTACAAAATATCCCCTTTTGATTCGTATTTTTGAATCAATAATTTAAAGGATGAGATATTTTGTAGTTTTTCTTTTTGTATTCATTTCTAATATTTGTTTTGCACAAAATGACACACTTGTAACAAATATTAAAGGTACCGTTATTCATAACGGAACAAAGCTTCCCATGGGCAATGTTCACGTAATCAATGCTTCACGTGTAAAAGGTACTGTAACCACCCCTAGTGGAATATTTGAAATTGGCGCAAAAGTAAACGACACTATATTGTTTACGTATTTAGGTTATGAAACTGTTAAAGTTAAAGTAACCAACGACTGGATTAAAGAAAACCCAACAAAAATCTACTTGAGTGAAAAAGCCTACGTCTTAGACGAAGTAGTTGTAGCAAAATACAATTTAACTGGTTATGTAGAAGTGGATACAAAATTAATACCCGTATCCGATGACGCTTATCGTTACAGCATTTCTGGATTAAAAGCAGGCTATGAAGGTGGTGAATACAAACCTGGAGCAATTGCAAAAGTTTTAGGTTCCATTTCAAATCCAGCCGACTTCTTATACAATGCATTCGGAAAACGACCAAAAGAAATGAAAAAGCTGAAAGAAATGAAGAAAGACGATACCGTTAGAAATCTTTTAGCTACTAAATTTGACAGAGAAACGTTAGCTGCTTTGTTAGAAATTAGTAAAGATGACATTCCTTTAATCCTTCAAAACTGTAATTATTCCGAATACTTTATCCAAACAGCAAACGACTTGCAAATCATGGATGCTATTAGCGCTTGCTATGAAGATTATAAAATCTTAAAGAAGAATAAATAATTCATTCCGAAACGTTTTCTTTTAATTCGTGAAACTTACGTTCAATAAACTCAATATCTTTTATCGATTTTCGAGTCCAATCTAAACGTTTTTCTAAAATTTCTTCTTCCGATAATTGCCAATCAATATTAGATTGTCTTAATCGATTCGTAATATCTTGGATAATAATCGCTGCAGAAACCGAAATATTCAAACTTTCGGTATAACCCACCATCGGAATTTTCAAAAATCCATCCGCTTGTTGAATTACTTCTTCCGATAATCCGTTTCGCTCGGTTCCAAAAAACAAAGCTGATGGGTTCGAAATATCAAATTCGTGCAACATACAAGAATCATTATGAGGTGTTGTAGCAATAACTTGATAGCCTTTTGCTTTCATTTCATCAATACAACTTTGAACGGTATTAAAACGATTCACATCTACCCATTTTTGAGCGCCCATTGCAATTTCAGTGTCAATTCGCTTCCCAAATTTTTGTTCAATTACATTCAATTCTTGTATTCCAAAAACTTCACAACTACGCATTACCGCACTAGTATTGTGCAATTGATACACATCTTCCATTGCAATAGTGAAATGTTTAGTTCTGTTTTTCAACACTCGTAAAAAGCCTTCTTTTCTATTTTCAGTTAGAAAACCTTCTAAATATGTTAACAACTCTTGATTAAAATTCTCCATATCGCAAAAATAATACTACTTTTTTTATTATTTTAGACAAAAAAAAAGAAAATTGCATGACACAAGAAGAACTTTTGCCCCTATTACTTAAAAAAGACGATAGGTCATTTACGCTACTCTATGATAATTATTCGAAGAGTTTGTACGGAATTATTTTCAATTTAATTAAAGATAAAGAAGAAGCAGAAGATGTGCTTCAGGAAGTTTTTGTTAAAATTTGGAAAAATATCGATACGTACAACACCTCTAAAGGCCGACTTTACACTTGGATGTTGAATATTGCCCGTAATACTTCTATCGATAAATTACGTTCTAAAAACTTTAACAACAATCAAAAAAACTTATCTACCGATAATTTCGTACATATACTTGACGATAACTCGAAGACCATCAACAAAATAGATGCGATTGGAATTAAAGAGTTTATCAAGAAATTGAAACCAAAGTGCATCCAACTAATTGATTTGTTGTTTTTTAAAGGGTATACCCAACAAGAAGCGTCAGATGAATTAGAGATTCCTTTAGGAACCGTGAAAACGCAGAACAGAAATTGTATGAATGAATTAAGACTAATGATCAATGAATAGTAGAGAATATATAGAATCAGGTATTTTAGAACTGTATGTATTTGGAAAACTTTCCGATGAAGAAATTGCGGAAGTCAATCAAATGGCAGCACAATATCCTGAAGTGAGAGAGGAAATTAAGGCTATTGAATCAGCAGTCATTAATTTATCACACAGTGTAGCACCTCATTTATCAGCAACGAATTTTGAAAAAATCAGAGCTGAGTTATTAGGAAGAAGCAAAGTCGTAACTATGAAACCACGTTCAAATTGGTCACAATATACGGGTTGGGTTGCAGCAGCAGTATTAGTGGTTGGTTTCGGACTTCAATTTTATAAATTAAATCATACTAACGAAACCTTAAATAATGTTTCTAATCAGAAAGACTTATTACAAGAATCGGTTGTAAATTTAGAATTGAAGAAGAAAGAATCAGAAGAAGTTTTAGCTATTTTAAGAGATACAAGTAACATTGCCGTAGCTTTAGCTGGACAACAAGTTGCTCCAAACGCTTATGCAAAAGCCTATTACAACAAAAACACAAAAGAAGTATATATTGATGCTTCTGGACTACCAACTCCTCCAGAAGGAATGGTGTACCAAGTTTGGGCGTTAAAATTAGAACCTGTTTTAACACCTACAAGTATTGGATTGCTTGATTCATACGCTACAAGTACTACAAAAGTAATTAAAGTAGAAAACGTAAATGAAGCACAAGCCTTCGGAATTACATTAGAACCAGCTGGCGGAAGTGCCGGACCAACAATGGAACAACTCTATACCTTAGGAAAAGTATAATATTCAAATGCGTCTTTATGGCGCATTTGTTTTTTAAAATTGCAAAAGATAAATGAAAAAAATTGTAGTACTAACAGGTGCTGGAATTAGTGCCGAAAGCGGAATCAAAACATTCCGAGATGCAGATGGCTTGTGGGAAGGCCATGATATTATGGAAGTAGCTTCACCATTGAGTTGGAAGAAAAATGCCGAATTAGTATTGGACTTTTACAACAAAAGAAGAGCCCAACTTTTAACAGTTATACCCAACAAAGCTCACGAAATTCTAGCCGAATTAGAAGCACATTTCAACATGCACATCATAACCCAAAACGTTGACGATTTACACGAAAGAGCTGGTAGCAACAAAGTGATTCATCTACATGGCGAATTATTAAAAGTGCGAAGCATTTCAAACGAAGACTTTGTAATCGATTGGAAACACGATTTAAATCTAGGCGATTTCGATTTAGAAGGCAATCAATTGCGTCCACATATTGTTTGGTTTGGTGAAGATGTTCCCATGATTGAATACACTATTGATGTAGTAGAAACGGCTGATATTTTAATCATTATCGGAACTTCTTTACAAGTATATCCTGCAGCAGGATTGATGAATTATGTGAATCAAAATGTCCCCGTGTATTATATCGATCCAAATCCAGCCACAATTTATGATTTACCAAATGAGCTAAAAGTATTACCACTAACCGCAGTTGAAGGAATGAAAATTGTGAAAGAAGAACTTTTAAATTTAAAGTAAAAAACTCGAAACTAATTACTCATAACTAATCACTAATTACTAAATTTGCACTTCTTTAAACAACACACAACAAAATGCAATTAACAGAATTAAATGCTATTTCGCCAATTGATGGTCGTTATAGAAGCAAAACTATTTCATTATCTCCTTATTTTTCTGAAGAAGCCTTAATTAAATACCGCGTACTGGTAGAGGTTGAATATTTTATTGCTTTGCGCGAAGCTGATTTACCTCAATTAGCCAAAATTGACAAATCAATTTACGATTCTTTAAGAGCGATTTACAAAAACTTTTCTACCGAAGATGCACTTTGGATTAAAGAAACCGAAAAAACAACGAATCACGATGTAAAAGCGGTAGAATATTTCATCAAATCGAAATTCGACGGTTTAGGATTACAAGAATTTAAAGAGTTTATCCATTTCGGATTGACTTCTCAAGATATCAACAATACAGCGATTCCGCTTTCTACA
>NZ_JAIWOF010000214.1 GCF_020217025.1 Flavobacterium sp.
AAAGAGGCATTTGAAAACGTTTATTTACCAGGTTTAGTAAGCGTAATTGCAAAATTAAAAGAATTAGCAATGGAATGGCAAAACGTTCCAATGTTAGCCAGAACTCACGGTCAACCAGCCTCTCCTACTCGTTTAGGAAAAGAAATTTTAGTTTTCGTAGAGCGTTTAGAAGAGCAAATGCGTTTGTTATTCAATGTTCCGTTTGCAGCTAAATTTGGTGGCGCAACTGGAAATTACAACGCACACAAAGTAGCGTATCCAAATACAGATTGGAAAAAATTCGGAACTGATTTCGTAGAAAATAGTTTGGGATTACACCATTCGTTCCCAACAACACAAATTGAACATTACGACCATTTTGCAGCCTTTTTTGATGCTTTAAAACGTATCAATACGATTTTAATCGATTTAGATAGAGATATTTGGACGTATGTTTCTATGGATTATTTCAAGCAAAAAATCAAAGCGGGAGAAATTGGTTCTTCGGCTATGCCACACAAAGTAAATCCAATCGATTTTGAAAATTCGGAAGGAAATTTAGGAATTGCGAATGCGATTTTCGAACATCTTTCAGCAAAATTACCACTTTCAAGATTACAACGCGATTTGACTGACAGTACGGTTTTACGTAATATCGGCGTGCCAATGGGACACACCTTAATCGCTTTTGAAGCTACTTTAAAAGGATTAAACAAATTATTATTAAACGAAGACAAATTCGCAGAAGATTTAGAGAAAAACTGGGCAGTTGTAGCTGAGGCAATTCAAACGATTTTACGTCGTGAAAGTTATCCAAATCCATACGAAGCTTTAAAAGACTTAACCAGAACGAATACTGTAATTAACAAAGAAGCTATTCATAATTTCATCGGAACATTAAACGTTTCAGAAGATGTTAGAGCGGAGTTAATGCAAATTACACCAAGTAATTATTTGGGGATTTAATTCCTATTTAAAATATGTCAAAACCTATCAGCATAAAACTCATTTTTATTAGTTTACTGATAGGTTTTTTCTTTTATTCTTGTTCGCCAAATAAAAATTTCACAAAACCATATCAACCAGGAGTTGTTATCACTTTCGATGATTATTACATTAATGAATGGTGTGCTGCTGACGCTAAATTGTCAAATTACAAATGGAAAGCAACATTTTTTGTTAGTAATTTACCTTTACTTAAAAAATCCGACTATGACAATCTTAGAAAATTAAAGAAAAATGGTCATGAAATAGGCGGACATGGTTATAATCATTTAAATGCCAAAGAATACACTAAAACAAATGGAAAAAGCAAATACATTACTTTAGAAATAACACCACTAATTGAAACTTTAAAGAATGAAGGTTTGCCCATTTCTAGTTTTGCCTATCCTTTTGGAGCGAACAACCAAACTTTAAATTTTGAATTAAAAAAGTATTTCAAAATTATACGTTCAACAAGTGTTGGAAAACCAAAAATTGAAGAAAACAGCAATTTTTACAATGGTACCTTTCATCAAAAAGGAATTGGAATTGACGGCAATTACAAACATTTCACTTTAGACTACATAAAGGAAGTTCTAGCTTATGCCCGAAGAAATAATAAAATTGTTATTCTTTACGCACACAAACCAGTCCAAAAGTCAACAAGCACTTACGAAGTTGAAATGAAAACACTAGAAACCATTTGCCAATACGTCACAGCAAATCATATGAAATTTTATACGTTTCAAGAGTTAACAACGTTAAAAAAATAATAAAATTAAACGCATAAAGAATTGAAATTTTGAAAACCGAACGCTTTTCACTATTTTAGTAAAAATTCAAATTTATGCCAATACTACTCACTGCCTCTACTGTTCATTTACCCAATTTAATTAGCGATCTAGGACTAATTTTAGTCACTGCAGCCATTGCTGTACTAATTTTTAGAATCTTAAAACAACCATTAGTTTTAGGATATTTAGTTGCAGGGTTTTTAGCAGGAAATAAATTCGGTTTTTTTCCAACGGTTAAAGACATGAATAGTGTTACCGTTTGGGCAGAAATTGGTGTAATTTTCCTCTTATTCAGTTTAGGTTTAGAATTTAGTTTCAAAAAACTAATGAAAGTCGGTGGAACGGCTTCCATAACCGCTTTAACTCAAATCATCTCAATGGTAGCCTTAGGTTATTTCGTTGGTCAAATGATGGATTGGGGCAAAATGAATAGTTTGTTTTTAGGCGTTATTTTATCGATTTCTTCCACAACCATCATCTTAAAAACCTTTGATGAATTAGGCGTAAAAACGCAGAAATTCGCCGGAAATGTAATCGGAGCCTTAATTGTACAAGATATTTTAGCCATTTTAATGATGGTTTTATTATCGACAGTAGCAGTAAGTCAACAATTTTCGGGTGGCGAATTATTGCAATCGGTTTTAAAATTGGTTTTCTTTTTAACCATTTGGTTTGTGGCGGGAATTTTCTTTATCCCAACCTTATTAAAAAAAGCCAAACACCTTTTAACCGATGAAATGTTACTAATTGTTTCATTGGCATTATGTTTATTAATGGTTTTATTTGCTGCAAATGTAGGCTTCTCTCCTGCCCTAGGTGCTTTTATCATGGGTTCGATTATTGCCGAAACCACACAAGCAGAACACATTGAACATTTAGTAAAACCCGTAAAAGATTTATTTGGAGCCGTTTTCTTCGTTTCGGTCGGTATGTTAATTGACCCTGAAATGTTAATGAAATACGGATTTCCTGTAGCCATTTTAACGTTAGTCGTTATCTTAGGACAATCATTAAGTGCTACCATAGGTGCTCTGTTTTCGGGACAACCGTTGAAACAATCTATTCAAACGGGAATGAGTTTGTCTCAAATTGGAGAGTTTTCGTTCATCATTGCTACATTAGGAATGACGTTAAATGTAACGAGCGATTTCTTATATCCAATTGTGGTTGCGGTTTCTGCTATCACCACCTTTACAACACCTTTCATGGTGAAATTTTCAACTCCTTTTTCTGTTTATTTAGAGAAAAAACTTCCAAGACGTTGGGTGAAAAAAATCGAACGCTACAGTGCCAATACCGAAGCTATTAAATCGGTTAGTACTTGGCAAATTGTTCTTCGTGCCTACTTAACTCAAGTAATTATTCACTCCATTATTATTGTAGCCATAATTCTACTTTCGTATAAATATATCTTGCCTTTGGTTGAAGATTCAAGGTTTGGAAATGCTATTGCGGCTTTGATAACGGTTGTCATTTTATCCCCTTTTTTATGGGCGTTGTCGTTGCGAAGAGTAGCTGTAGAACAAGTGCAAGAATTAATGCAAGTAAGAAAATATCAAGGTCCAATTATCGTATTGGTTTTCTTTAGAATTGCACTTTCGCTTTTCTATATGGGATTTGTATTGAATGAATTCTTCTCTCCAGTAATCGCTATTATTGCATTGGTTATTGGAATCGTTTCCTATATTTTATTCCCAAAACGATTACATGCGTTTTACAACAAAATTGAAAGCCATTTCTTGAGAAATTTCAACGATAGAGAATTAACAAAAGAAGCTAACAAACGTCAGAATGTGCTATCACCTTGGGATGGTCACATGGCAGATTTTGTTATTGCCAAAGAATCGAATTTAGCTGGTAAAACTTTGGAAGAATTGAGGATTAGAGAGCAATTCGGAATCAATATTGCTTCTATCAAACGAGGCGAAATCACAATTAATATTCCGATTAGAACCGAACGTTTATTTCCGGGCGACGAAATTAGTATTATTGGAACGGATGATGAAGTAAAACTTTTCAAAAATTACCTAGACAAACACGAAATCGATGCTCCTGAAACCAAAGCAAAAGAAGATATTATCTTACAGCAACTAGAATTAAAAAACCGCGTTTGCATAGGAAAAAGCATCCGAGAATCGCAAATTAGAGAGAAAACGCACGGTATTATCGTAGGTATCGAACGCAACGGAAAACGTATTCTAAATCCAGAATCACATTGGATTTTAGAATCTGATGATATCTTGTGGATTGCAGGTGATAGAAAGAAAATTAATGAGTTTTTGAAGGGGTAAAATAATATTTAATCTCTTTTAAGTTATATAAAATATTGAAAAACAGACAATATGAAAACCCATTTCACCCTACTCCTATTAATAATTTCCACTTTAAGTTTCAGTCAAAATCAAAACAAAATTGATTTAGAGAAGCTAAAAACTAAACTATATCAATTAGTAAGCGAAGAACGTACTAATAACGACAGAAAATTACTTGGTTTGGATGCTCATTTAAAAAAAGCCGCTGACGACCATGCGAAATACATCGCAAAAGCGCAAACTTTATCACACGAACAAACGGTTTCAAAAAAAGAAACACCAAAAGAGCGCGTGTATTTCTATGGCGGAAATTCGTTTGTTTTAGTAAGCGAAAATCTCTTATTCACCGGAATTAAAGACCAAATTTACTCTGAAACCGATTTAGATGCTTTAGCTTTAAAAATGTTCAATCTGTGGAAGAAATCACCCAATCATTTGAAAAATATTTTAGACCATCAATATTTCTATACCGAAATTGGTTTTAGTATTGATTGGGAAAACAAGAAAATTTATGCCGTTCAATTGTTTGGAACAAAATAAAAAACCTGATAGCTAACAACTATCAGGTTTCTATTTTTACTGAACACTACTCACTGAGCACTGAACACTAATATTATCTCGAGTAATTCGGAGCTTCTTTCGTAATCGTTACGTTATGTGGGTGACTTTCGCCAATACCACTTGCTGTAATTCTAATGAAACGGCTATTTTCTTGTAATGTAGCGATGTCTTTAGCACCACAATATCCCATTCCAGCTCTTAAACCTCCAATGAATTGTTGCATGCTTTCATTTAATTCTCCTTTGTAAGGTACACGACCTACGATTCCTTCAGGAACTAATTTCTTAACATCGTCTTCTACATCTTGGAAATAACGGTCTTTAGAACCTTCTTGCATCGCCTCAACAGAACCCATTCCACGGTACGATTTGAATTTTCTTCCTTCAAAAATAATGGTTTCTCCTGGCGATTCTTTTGTTCCAGCTAATAATGAACCTAGCATCACACAATCAGCACCCGCAGCAATCGCTTTTGGAATGTCTCCTGTATAACGAATTCCACCATCAGCAATAACTGGAACTCCTGTTCCTTTTAAAGCCGCAGCCACTTCTAAAACCGCTGAAAATTGTGGAAATCCAACACCTGCCACAACTCTCGTCGTACAAATAGAACCTGGACCAATTCCAACTTTCACCGCATCAGCTCCATTTTGAGCTAAGTATAAAGCTGCTTCTGGAGTAGCAATATTTCCTACTACTACATCTAATTCAGGAAACTTTGCTTTTACTGCTTTTAATACATCCACCACACCTTTTGTATGTCCGTGAGCCGTATCGATAATTACAGCGTCAACTCCTGCAGTTACTAAAGCCGTTGCTCTATCTACCGCATCAGCTGTTACACCTAAAGCGGCAGCTACACGTAAACGACCAAATCTATCTTTATTCGCAATTGGTTTTTGAGTAAGTTTAGTAATATCTCTAAACGTAATTAAACCAACTAATTTATTGTTGTTGTCAACTACTGGTAATTTCTCAATTTTATTTTCTTGAAGAATTCCTTCTGCTTCATGTAAAGTCGTTCCTTGAGCAGCCGTTACTAAATTTTCAGAAGTCATTACTTCCAAAATCGAACGTGAATTTACTTTTTCGAAACGTAAATCTCTATTCGTAACGATTCCTTTTAAAATTCCGTTTTCATCTACAACTGGAATTCCGCCAATGCTAAATTCTTTCATCGCCATTTTCGCATCACCAACATTTGCAGTTAAAGGCAACGTTACTGGATCGATAATCATACCGCTTTCTGCACGTTTTACTTTCTTCACTTTCGCTGCTTGTTGCTCAATCGTCATGTTTTTGTGTAAAACACCAATTCCTCCTTCTTGTGCCATAGCAATTGCCATAGAACTTTCGGTAACCGTATCCATTGCTGCGGAAACGATAGGAACATTCAACGTAATATTTCTCGAAAACTTCGATTGAATACTAACTTCGCGTGGTAAAATTTCGGAATAATTTGGAATAAGCAAAACATCGTCGTAAGTAAGACCTTCGCCAACGATTTTAGTTGTGTGTGCTTTCATGGTGCAATTTGTAGTTGTTGTTAAATTGCGTGCAAATATAGTAAAACTTAGGCTAATAATCTATTTCTTTTAAGAATAAATTATGTAACTTGCATATTAATTTTTCATCTTCAATGAGCGATTCTAAAAAAACAAGTACAGGCCTAACCGATTCAGAAGTAATAGAATCCGCAAAAAAATTCGGCACCAACTCTGTTGAACATCAGAAAAAAAACCATTTTCTGAATTCTATTTTAGATATCGTAAAAGAACCCATGTTTCTTTTATTATTGACCGCCACTAGCATCTATTTTATAACAGGAGATTATGGCGATGGAATTTTCATGGCTATTGCGATTATTTTTGTAGTAGCTATTTCGGTTTTTCAAGAATCTAGAAGTCGTAATGCGATTGAAGCTTTAAAAAAACTAACCCAACCGAAATGTAAAGTCATTAGAAACAGTCAACTAATTGAAATTCCAACCGAAGAAATTGTTATTGGCGATTGTGTTCAATTGGAAGAAGGCGCTTTTATTCCTGCTGATGGAATTATTCTTTCATCCAACGATTTTTCGGTCAACGAATCTATTTTAACGGGTGAATCTTTAGCTGTATTTAAGTCAAATGAATCCGAAAATAAACAAGTTTTTCAAGGAACGATTGTTGCTTCTGGTCTAGCGATTTGTGAAGTAACTGCAATTGGAAATAAAACGCAACTAGGAAAAATTGGTTCCAGCTTAAATGCAATTGAAGAAGAAAAAACGCCTTTGCAAATTCAAATCGGGAATTTCGTTACCAAAATGTCGATTATTGGTTTGGTCATATTTGCTATTGTTTGGGCGATTAATTACTACAACTCTGGATTAGTTTTGGATAGTTTATTAAAGGCTCTAACCTTAGCAATGAGCGTTATTCCAGAGGAAATTCCAGTGGCATTTACCACGTTTATGGCATTAGGTGCTTGGCGTTTGATGAAAATGGGCATCATTACCAAACAAACCAAAACCGTTGAAACTCTTGGAAGTGCTACCGTTATTTGCACCGATAAAACAGGAACGATTACCGAAAACCGAATGAGTTTAGCCGAATTGTATCTTTTTAAATCTAATTCGATAGTTGCAACCTCTCAAAAACTAAATCCCGAAGCTGAAGAAGTATTGAATTACTCCATGTGGTCGAGCGAACCCATTCCGTTTGATGCGATGGAAATTGCGATACATGAAGCGTATTCTAATTTTGAAAGTGAAGACGAACGACCTCATTTTAAAATGGTTCACGAATATCCTTTAAGCGGAAAACCACCGATGATGACACACGTTTTTGAAAACGAATCGGGTAAAAAAATCATCGCTGCTAAAGGTGCTCCTGAAGCTTTAATCGCAGTCAGTCATTTAACTGAAACAGAAAAAAATCAGATTTTAGAGGCGATGAAAGCCATGATGCAAAAAGGATTCCGAGTTTTAGGCGTTGGTGTTTCGGACTTTGAAGGAACAGATTATCCAGCAACCCAACAAGAATTAAAGTTCCATTTTAAAGGTTTAGTTGCTTTTTATGACCCACCAAAACAGAACATTCAAGCGGTTTTTGAAACGTTTTACAAAGCAGGAATTCAAGTAAAAATCGTAACAGGTGATAATGCAGAAACTACAACAACTATTGCAAAACAAGTCGGGTTTAAAAACGCCGATAAAGTATTGAATGGCAACGAATTAATGGCAATGGATGAAGCGACTTTGAAGGAAAAAGTAATGGAAACTGCGATTTTCACTAGAATGTTTCCAGAAGCAAAATTGAGAATCATCAAAGCTTTAAAAGCTAACAATCAAATCGTAGCCATGACAGGCGATGGTGTAAATGACGGACCTGCTTTAAAATCAGCACATATCGGAATTGCGATGGGTAAAAAAGGTACCGAAATTGCCAAACAAGCAGCCAATTTAATTCTAATCGACGACAACTTCGAGCGAATGACGGATGCCATTGCGATGGGAAGAAAAATCTACCTCAACCTGAAAAAAGCGATTCAATACATCATTTCAATTCATATTCCGATTATCTTAATTGTATTTATTCCACTGGCTTTGGGTTGGATATACCCAAATATTTTCACACCGGTTCACATTATTTTCTTAGAAATTATCATGGGTCCAACTTGCTCCATCATTTACGAAAACGAACCGATGGAAGACAATCTGATGCTGCAAAAACCAAGACCGCTAACAACCACTTTCTTTAATTTCAAAGAAGTATTGATTAGCATCATTCAAGGATTGGTAATTACGTTAGGATTGTTATTCATTTACCAATACGCCATCGGAGAAAACATGCCCGAAAACGGCACTAGAACCTTGATTTTCTTAACTTTAATTACTTCCAATATCGTATTAACATTGGCGAATCGTTCGTTCTATTATTCGATTTTCAAAACGATTCAGTACAAAAATAATTTGGTAGGATTGATTATTGGAGTAACCATTGTATTGACAGGACTACTATTGTTCATTCCTGCATTTTCAAAGTTCTTCTTATTTGAAATGGTAAGTGGTTTCCAAATAGGTTTATGCGTTTTAGTGGGAAGTATTTCGGTACTTTGGGTCGAAATTTACAAAGCGTTTAAACGAAGAAAGACTGATTAATGAAATTCACCAAATAGTTTAGTTGCTTCATTATAAGCGCTTTCAAAACTCATTGGACTCGTGTTCGTATTCTCTCTTTTGGTAGTGAAATACGACAACAATTTCTCTGTAGGCATGTTTCCTGTTAAGTCGTCTTTTGCCATTGGACAGCCGCCAAAACCTTGAATCGCGCCATCATAACGACGACAACCCGCGTTGTAAGCCGCATCAATTTTCTCAAACCATTTGTCTGGCGTTGTGTGAAGATGTGCTCCAAATTCGATGTTTGGATATTTCGGAATCAAATTAGAAAACAAATAATCAATTACTTCAGGAGTCGAACTTCCAACGGTATCAGAAAGCGATAGGATTTTCACACCCATATTCGCTAATTTTTCGGTCCATTCGCCCACAATTTCAACATTCCATGGATCTCCATACGGATTTCCGAAGCCCATTGAAATATAAGTCACGACTTCTTTATTCGATTTATCTGCGATTTCTAAAATCTCTTGTAATGTCACTAAACTTTCCGCAATCGTTTTGTGCGTATTTCGCATTTGAAAGTTCTCAGAAATCGAAAAAGGAAAACCTAAATATTGAATTTCCTTATGAATCGAAGCGTTTTGTGCACCTTGTGTATTGGCGATAATCGCTAATAATTTGCTGTTGGTAGCAGACAAATCCAATTGAGCCAATACGTCAACCGTATCTTGCATTTGCGGAATCGCTTTTGGCGAAACAAAACTTCCAAAATCAATAGTATCAAAGCCTACACGCAATAGAGATTGGATGTATTTTACCTTTTTTTCAGTAGGAATAAACGGTTTAATGCCTTGCATGGCATCACGCGGACATTCGATGATTTTGATTTCGTTCATAGCTTCAAAGATAGAAATTTTAGCTGTTTTCCAAAATCTTTTTGTTGATTGCTTTTACTAAAGCCGGACCTTCGTAAATAAATCCAGTATAAAGCTGAACCAAACTTGCACCTGCATTTAATTTTTCAATCGCATCTTCAGCCGTATGAATTCCTCCTACTCCTATGATTGGGAACGACTTATTACTTTTTTCTGAAAGAAAACGAATCACTTCAGTAGAACGTTTCGTTAATGGTTTTCCAGATAATCCGCCCATTTCTGATTTGTTTTCCGATTGCAAGCCTTCACGAGAAATTGTAGTATTTGTAGCAATTACTCCAGCGATTTTAGTTTCGTTTACAATATCAATGATGTCTAAAAGCTGCTCATCGGTTAAATCGGGAGCGATTTTTAGTAAAATTGGTTTTTGTTTTGGTTTTGCGTTGTTTTGATTTTGAAGCGTTTGTAACAACTCTGTCAAAGGTTTTTTATCTTGTAATTCACGAAGATTTGGTGTGTTTGGCGAACTCACATTCACCACAAAATAATCTACATATGGAAACAAAGCTTCAAAACAGATTTCGTAATCTTTTACCGCTTCTTCGTTTGGCGTGACTTTATTTTTACCGATGTTTCCACCAATTAAAACACCTTTATTTTTTTTCAAACGTTCGACTGCTTCTTTCACTCCACCATTATTAAACCCCATTCGGTTGATAATCGCATTGTCTTCTTTTAAGCGAAACAAACGTTTTTTAGGATTTCCTTCTTGCCCAACAGGCGTCAATGTTCCAATTTCAATAAATCCGAAACCAAAATTCGATAATTCTTTATATAACTTCGCATCTTTATCAAAACCTGCCGCTAATCCAACTGGATTCTTGAATTTAATTCCGAAAACTTCGCGCTCTAAACGAGCATCTTTTACTTCGTAAAGCGCTTGAAATAAACTTGAAAAACCTGGAATTTTATTCAGAAAACGAATGAATGAAAAGGTATAATAATGTACTTTTTCTGGATCGAAACAGAAAAGTAACGGACGAATGAAGATTTTATACATAGTGTGTTGTGTTGTGGTACAAAAGTAAGAAAATGCTATTCCAAAAAAAAGTATTGATGCATTTTGTAACAATAAAAGATTTGGTGCGTATAATTAGCAAGAACAAATTCAAGTGCAAGAACAATTTTAAAAAATTTATTTAGGAACACGGATTGAAGAAATTAAAAAATTAAAAAAATCTGTTTAAATTTCTCAAATCTGTGTCATCTGTGATCCAAAAAAATAATTAAGCATATTCAAAATTCTAATTTCTAAATTCTAACTTAACAATGGCTCAAACTCCTTCTAACATGTTACCACTAGGCACGATTGCTCCTGATTTCAATTTGAGAGATACCAATGCTACCGATTTTAAAACGTTTGCTGATTGCAAAGGTGAAAAAGGGACGGTGGTAATGTTCATTTGCAATCATTGTCCATTTGTACATCATGTGATGGACGAGGTAATTCGTGTGGTAAACGATTATCGTGTTCAGGGAATAGGTTTTGTGGCGATTTCGAGCAACGATGTAGTCAAATATCCACAAGATGCTCCTGAATTAATGACTGAATTTGCCTTTGAAAATGGGTTTGAATTTCCTTATTTATACGACGAAACACAAGAAGTAGCCAAAGCCTACGATGCCGCTTGCACCCCTGATTTTTATCTTTTCGACAACCAAAATAAGTTAGTTTACCGCGGCCAATTAGACGACAGCCGACCAGGAAATGGTATTCCATTAAGTGGTTCTGATTTGCGAAGTGCTATTGACGGTGTGGTGATGAATCGATTAATTAATCCAGAACAGAAACCGAGTATTGGGTGTAATATTAAGTGGAAGTAATTTTTTTATCTCGTTAGTTTACTTAACTTTGTACTCAAATTAAATTCATTCATTTTGAAATACCTAGTTTCAAATATCACTTTAATTTCAAATACTATTACAAAAGTAGTAGCATTTACACACAGCAAGGCCTTTATCAATTAGGCCTCCGTCTATCCTATTCCTAATTCTCAGACGGAGGATTTTTACTTATAACATTTTCTATTCATTTCAGAAGTATCTTCTGTAATCATTATTTTTTTTAATTCTAGTAACATGTCGCAAAAAAAACTTTTGGGAAAATTATATGCACGCCATATAATTTGGTTAATCACGTTATCATTTTTGATGGGAACTCTTTTTTTGGTTGCGTATTATAAAGTGCATCCTGTTTTCTTATTTGCTCCTTTTCTAATGCTTGTTCTAGTAACTATCGACAGCTTTCAATCTAAGCATTCGGTACGCAGAAATTATCCATTAGTAGGACGTTTACGTTATTTATTTGAATCGGTTCGTCCTGAATTTCGCCAATACTTTTTTGAAGGTGAATTGGATGGAAAACCTTTTAACAGAAGACAACGTTCTATTGTATATCAAAGAGCGAAAAACGAAAAACAAACCATTTCGTTTGGAATGCAAGATGAACCTAACAGAATTGGTTATGAATGGGCTGCACATTCGATTTACCCTAAAAAGAACGATTTCAGTCAATTTCGAGTAACAATAGGAAATTCGCAATGTTCAAAACCGTATAGTGCTAGTATTTTCAATATTAGTGCAATGAGTTATGGAGCCTTGAGTAAAACTGCCATTTCTTCTCTAAACGAAGGAGCTAAAATGGGAAATTTTGCCCACAATACAGGAGAAGGAGGAATCAGTGATTACCATTTAAAAGGAGGTGACTTGATTTGGCAAATTGGAACAGGATATTTTGGTTGTAGAGATGGAAAAGGACATTTCAATGACGCTCTTTTTGTTGAAAAAGCCAATTTAAAAGAAGTAAAAATGATTGAAATTAAACTTTCGCAAGGAGCTAAACCTGGTCACGGAGGTTTACTTCCAGCCGAAAAAAACACACCAGAAATCGCACGAATTAGAGCCTTAGAACCGCACAAAACCGTTCATTCGCCATCAGCACATACAGCGTTTTCAAATGCTACTGAGTTATTGTATTTCATACAGAAATTGCGAAACTTATCTAATGGAAAACCGGTTGGATTTAAGATTTGTATTGGTAAAAAAGATGAATTTACTGAAATCATACAGGCAATGTTAAACACTAACATCCTTCCTGATTTCATTACCATTGACGGTGCTGAAGGAGGAACAGGAGCTGCTCCACTAGAATTCATTGATTATATGGGAATGGCTTTATCCGATGCACTTGTCTTTGCTCACAAATCGTTGGTAGATTATGGCTTACGAAGCGAAATTAAAATTCTAGCTTCAGGAAAAATAATATCCGCTTTTGATATTGCTAAAAACATGTCTTTAGGCGCCGATGCTTGTTACAGCGCTCGCGGAATGAACTGTGTTTTTTTCCAAATTTATTTTAGTTAATTTTCACTGAATAATATTCTTTTTTTGTTGCAATCGCAAAAGCTTGTTTTA
>NZ_JAIWOF010000215.1 GCF_020217025.1 Flavobacterium sp.
CCAATGACAAGATTTAGCTTTTATCTTTCTCTTTCTTCTGTTGAAATAAATTTATAAAATTTTCAAAGAACTTCCTTTTGCAAACATAGGATAACAAAAATTACCAATACTATCCTTTTTCCCTTTTCCTTTTTCCCTTTTTACTTTTTACTTTTTACTTTCCTCTTTTCACCCATCCACTACATCCAACCTTTTTCCCAAGTTTCAACTTGATACAACCAATAATTCACCAATTGCTTGATTTCGGTATAATTTCCAGTGGTAAAACTTACGGTTCCTCCTGCTGTTGATAGCGTAACCGAACCAATATTCGTTGCTTTTTGCCAAAAGAATTGTTGAGTTGCGATGGCTTGAATTTTATAAGGTTCAATAATTGTCGTATCAATATCCCAAGCGCCATTTTGTTTGATGATGAAATCATTGGAAACAAAAAGCTTATAATTTTTAAACGAAAACCAAAGCATCACTCCAGCGAAAACAGAAAAAATTGCCGTATACATGAACCAATCGTTCCAGGTTACGAATTCCGTTTTATGATTTAGGAATAAGGTAATAGCTATTGGGACTAGTAAAAAGAAAAAGGTGTTGACCGCTAATTTTCTCCAATTCGGCAAATACATCGTTCTTTTTTGAGGCAATTGCCCTAATAACAATTTTAGAATAGCATCGCGTTCGTTTTCATTACAACCTGGGACTTCTATTTGGTCTTTTTCTTTTACCTTCTCTGCATCACTTGAGGCTTGATGGATACCAATTGTGGTCACATCCAACTTCTTTTGAAAGTAGTTTTGGGTAACTTTAATTTTCTGAACTTTATTCGGATTCAACAAGGTGTTTTTTGTTGAAAGCAATCCGTATGACAGAATAATAGCTTGTTTGCTTTTTTGAATGGTGAAATCGAAATATTTCAAAATCGTTCGAACCAAATTTACCAATAAAATAAGTCCAATAAAAAACCCTACCACTATTAAAAACGAAGTTATAATGGGCAAAGTATCTAGGTAACCCGTAACTTTATCTTCGTCAATTACTTCTGTATTTAACTGTTGTAGATTCTCTAATATGGTAGTGAAGAATACAAAAATTAGAGCAAAACTCTTGATATAATTAGAAGTAAACCCGATTTTAATTAAACTTAGTAATCCAATTTTTATGAAAGAGGTTGGAGTGACTTCTTCTGAAATAATATTGATATTTTCAACTGTTTCTTGTTGCGAATGATTGATTAATCGTTCTTTCAGAATAGTTGCCAATTCATGAGAAATTGCACTAATTGAAGCTTCCTTTTTATCACTTCCAGCAGTATCGATTTCTAATTTATGTACGCCAACCAAACGTTGAATTAAACTTTGATTGATGTTAACTTGCTGAATTTTATGCAACTGAATGGTAATTCTAGTCTTATTTAAAACTCCTTTTTGAATAACAAATTCGCCATTTTCTTCATCAATATGAAAGGTGAAAAATAAATATTGCAAGTACGAAATGATTGCAATTATCAAAACAACACCCGCTACACTTCCAAAAAAAACCAATTTATTAAGTGAATCAAACTTGACTAACCAAATCAACAACATTGGCCACAAAGCACGAACTGTCTTCTGCAAGGAATTGGCAAACATGATCAAAATCCCTGGAAGCGATTGACGTTGCGGTTGAGAAAAATCAACAGATTTATTCATGTTCTTCAGTTAATGGAGTTTCTGTTGGTGCTACTTCAATTGGTTCGTCTTGCTTTGGCGGATTGATTTTTTGGGAAACCAAATTCTTAATAAGCTGTGCATCTGATAAAAGTAACCCTGGAATTTCTAAATCAGAACTACTACCACCAGCGGTAAATAATTCGATTGAAGCCAATCCTAATTTTCTAGAAATAAATCCTTGATGTAAAGCCACATGCTGTACTCTATTAAAAGGAATAATTGTAGTAGTTTCAGAAATCAAACCTGATTTATAAATGGCATCGTGCTCTCTAAAAGCATATCCTTTTTTCTGAAAACTAAATTTCGTAAACACTACTAATCCAACTAAAATCAACACTAGTCCAACTAAAATTGCCATCCAAATCGTATTAGAAAAAGCATCTTGATTGAAATAAAACAAGGTTGAAAATCCTCCAATAACCAAAATTAAAAGCAAGGAAAAATTAAAAAGCAAAACCGTAATATACTTTGGATTTAAGCCTTTTAATTGTACTTCCTCGAATTTTGGAAGTTGGGTTATGTCGATGGGATTATTGGTGAAATTCATGTTTTAAATTATTTTCTTCTAAATTTTCAACTTTTATAAATTGATTTAAAACTTCTAACTCGTTTTCTTTAAAATCTTCAATTGGAAAATTAAAAACCTTATCCGATTTCATAAGAGCAATAGCTAAATTATTGTTTTTAATTGCTACATATTTAATATCAGACTTTGAATAATCTTCAAAGTAATTATTTTCAATAATTGTTACAAAATTCTGTTTTACAATCAAATGGTAGTTTAATTGTTTGAGGTTCATAGAACTTAAAACTACTATATAAAAAAAACTAAAATCAGGTAATTCATTATCTCTTACGAAAACAAATAATTGAGTTAAAATTGAAAAAATAAGAACTATTATCATAAAAAAATTAAAACCTGTTAAATTGTATTTTGTTCTGCCGATTATTTTCCAATCGTTTTTATAAGATTTCCATTTAGAAAATGAATAAAAAGATAATTCCACAATAATTATTAAAACACAAAAAAACTTTATGATATTATTATATTCTATTGAATTCATTATCCATGAAAAAACAGAATATAGAATTGTTAAAAAAACAACAATTAAAATAAAATAATACGATTTTAATTTCAGCATCAAAATTTGATTAATTACGGCAAATATTTCTTTTCAAAATTTGGTTTGCGTTTTTCTAAGAACGCATCTCTTCCTTCTTTTGCTTCGTCTGTCATATACGCTAAACGAGTAGCTTCACCAGCAAAAACTTGTTGGCCTACCATTCCATCATCGGTTAAATTCATAGCGAATTTTAGCATTTTGATTGAGGTTGGTGATTTCGCTAAAATTTCTTGTGCCCATTCATAAGCCGTATCTTCTAACTCCGCATGTGGAATCACAGCATTTACCATTCCCATTTCAAAAGCATCTTGAGCCGAGTAATTTCTGCCTAAGAAGAAAATTTCTCTTGCTTTCTTTTGTCCTACCATTTTAGCTAAGTAAGCCGAACCGTAGCCACCATCGAAACTCGTTACATCAGCATCAGTTTGTTTGAAAATCGCGTGTTCTTTACTCGCCAAGGTTAAATCACAAACAACGTGAAGCGAGTGTCCGCCACCAACAGCCCATCCCGGAACAACACAAATTACCGCTTTTGGCATGAAACGTATCATACGTTGTACTTCTAAAATATTTAATCGGTGGTAACCATCTTCTCCTACATATCCTTGATGTCCGCGTGCTTTTTGATCACCACCACTGCAAAAACTCCAGATTCCGTCTTTAGAACTTGGTCCCTCAGCAGACAATAATACCACTCCAATAGAAGTATCTTCTTGCGCATCGTAAAAAGCTTCGATTAATTCTTTGGTTGTTTTAGGACGAAATGCATTTCTTACATCTGGTCTATTGAAAGCGATTCTTGCAACTCCGTCGCATTTTTTATAGGTAATATCTTCAAATTCTCTTACGGTTTTCCAATTGATTGTATTCATATTTTTAAATTTATTTTATTTTTCAAGTACAAGGGCAAATTCAAGTTCAAGGGCAAGTTCAAGAGCAAGTTCAAATTGAAGAGCAAGTTCAAATTTAATTTAAAAAAAAATTGTGTAAAAAACTATTTCAATTTGTTTAACATCATTCTTGATGTAATGGCAATTAATTCCTCCACTTCTGTCAGAAGCCAATTTCTCTCTTTTTCTTCCCCTTCTTTAATATAATTTAATACACGAAGAGAATTTCTGGATTCTTTCAACTCTTTTACTACTAGAGACAATTTAAAAACATAATCCTTATCTGTAATTGTTCCTTGAGATTCTCCATAATTTAAGGAAGCACTTCATGAAGAACGAATCAATTGGTTCTTGTAATATTCTAATTCATAAGCCTTTGCTAATTTTCTAACAAAGAAAATCGATTCACCAGCAAATCTTACTAATCTTTCATCTAAATTAAATATTCTTTCCGTTGGTTCGTTTAATTCCATTATTCTTTTGATTAAACTATTCAAGATTCAACTTGATTTTTGAATTTGATTTTGAACTTGTCCTTGATCTTGATTTTTGTATTTGTTTTGGTAAAAATAATTCATTTTTTGCATTATATTGCAAGTTCAAAACAATAAGTCACATGAAAAAAATATATGTAGGATTACTATTGAGTGCATCCTTTTTTACAGCTTCGGCTCAAAACTATGAATTTCAGAAAGTTAACGATGTGGAATGTTTGCCTGTTATCTCACAAGATATTACGGGAACGTGTTGGAGTTTCTCTACTTCGTCGTTTTTAGAATCCGAAATTATTCGTTTAACGGGTAAGAAAATCGACCTTTCTGAAATGTATCAAGCGAGAACTACGTATCCGTTAAAAGCAGAAAATTATGTTCTACGCCAAGGAAATGCCAGTTTTAGTGAAGGTGCCTTGGCGCATGATGTAATCAACAGCGTAGCAAAATACGGATTGGTTCCAAACAGTATTTATGATGGTTTAAATGACGATGCCAACAAACACAATCACGCTGAAATGGTTGCGGTTTTGGAAGCCATGTTGAAAACGTATGTAGAAAATCCGGCAAAGAAATTATCTCCGAATTGGAAACCAGCGATTAGTGCCGTTTTAGATATTTATTTAGGAAGTATTCCAACTAAATTTGAATACGAAGGCAAAAATTATACGCCAAAATCATTTGCAGAATTCGCTAAAATCAAACCAGAAAATTATGTGACTTTGACTTCGTTCACACATGAAGCGAATTACAAACCATTCATTTTGAATATTCCAGATAACTTTTCTAACGGAAGCATGTATAATTTACCACTAGATGAATTTATTGCTAATATTGACAACGCTTTGGCTAATGGTTACTCGCTTTCTTTAGATTGTGATGTTTCAGAACCGACGTTTTCAGGAAAATATGGTGTAGCTTTTATTCCAGAAAAAGAAGAAGATACTAAAACAGGTTTGGCTGAAATTGTTGTCGAAAAGAAAATCACACCTGAATTCCGTCAACAAGAATTTGAAAATTTGACCACAACTGACGACCATTTAATGCACATTGTAGGTAAAGTAAAAGACCAAAAAGGAAATGTGTATTATAAAGTAAAAAACTCTTGGGGAAGCGACGAAAAAAGAGTTGCCAACGGTGGTTATGTGTATATGAGTGTTCCTTATATGAAATTAAAAGCCATTTCGGTTATGGTACACAAAGATGGAATTTCTAAAGAAACTAAGAAGAAATTAGGGTTGTAATATGATTTTCAAATCGGCAGTAAGTAAATTGAATAAATATATTTATGTTGGAGTTATATTATTTTTATTGCTCTTAACAATTCCTGCTCTTTTTGAAGATTCTTACGAGCCTTTCGTAGTATTGTTTTCTATACATTTTTTAGTGATTTTATTTTTAATTTGGACCTATAAAACCACTTTTTACAAGATTGAAAACACGGATTTACATTGGAAATCGGGTCCTTTTAAAGGTAAAATTGATGTAACTAAAATCAATAAAATTGAATATCACAAAGGAATTTATGTACCAACTATTTGGAAACCAGCATTGAGTCATATTGGATTAATTATTACCTATAACAAATATGATGATATTTACATTTCTCCTGAAAAACAACAAGAATTTATTGCTACATTGCAACGCCTAAATCCAAATATTACGTTTAAGAATACGCCTTATGTTTAATAAAATAGTAATTGTAAGTTTAAGTTTACTACTTTTTAATTGCCAAAATAAACCCGACGAAAACAAAGAATCTACCTTAAAAGATAAAGAAGGTAATGTTTCTGAATATGCCGTAAACTTTACTCCTTTGACTACTATTTACAAAAAAAGAATGGGAAATGAAATGGAGGCCTTTTACGATAAAAAACTCAATGCAAAAGATTTCAGTGGTTCGTTTTTGGTAGCTAAAAATGGTGAAATCTTATATGAAAATTACAGTGGCTATGCGTATAAAGAAAAAGGCGATTCTATAAAACAAGATACTCCTTTACACATTGCGTCCGTTAGTAAAGTGATTACAGCGGTTACCGTTTTGAAATTAGTAGACCAAAAGAAACTTAAATTAGACGATCCTGTAAAATCGATATTACCTGAATTTCCTTACGAAGAAACTACCGTTAGAATGTTATTAAGTCACCGAAGTGGTTTAAGAAATTATGCTTATTTTACAGATGACAAAGGTGTTTGGGATAAAAAGAAAACACTAACCAATCAAGATGTATTAACACTTTTAGCTACCAAAGATATTGGGTTAGAATCAAAACCAGGAACACGTTTTGGTTATTGTAATACGAATTATGCTTTATTGGCTTTAATCATTGAAAAAGTGACCAACAAAACGTATCCAAAAGTGCTTCAGGAAATGATTTTTGATCCTTTAAACATGAAAAACACATTCGTTTTTGATGATTTAAACAAGAAAGACGAAGTGAGTCAGTCGTATAAAAACAATTATTTACGTTTGGCTTTCGAATTTTTGGACCAAGTGTATGGAGATAAAAACATTTATTCTACTCCACGTGATTTACTGAAATTTGATTTAGCGCTATATTCTGATAAATTCCTTAGTGCTAAAATGAAGGAAGAAATGTACAAAGGCTACAGCTACGAAAGAAAAGGAACTAAAAACTACGGTTTAGGTATTCGAATGTTAGAATTTGAAACGGGGCAACAATACTTCTTTCACAATGGTTGGTGGCATGGGAACACCTCTTCTTTAGTTACACTTCATAAAGATTCCGTAACTATCATTGCCATTTCAAACAAATTTACTCGTAAAACATACCAAACGAAACGTTTAGCACCAAAATTTGGTGATTATCCGTTTAAGTTTAATGAAGAAGAAGGCGAATAATTAGCCTATTTTTACCGAAGTCATCGTTAACGAACCTCCAACCGCTTTATCGTTAAAGAATTCCACTTTATCATTATCCGTTTGAAGTGCTAAAATGTATAACAAAGGATAATAATGATCGGGTGTTGGTATCGCTAAAGTAGCTGCTTTATTAAGTTTTTCATATTGAATTAAATCTTTATGAAAGCCGTTTGAAATTTTATTTTTAAAGATGTCATTCATTTCTAAAGCCCAATCAAATCCGTATTCAGGCTCACTAAGTTTATTCCAGGCTACCATTCGTAAATTATGAACCATATTACCACTTCCAATAATTAAAACGCCTTTTTTACGAAGTGCTAATAATTGTTTTGCCAATTCATAATGATAAGCTGCTGGTTTGTAATAATCAATACTCAATTGCAAAACCGGAATATCTGCATCAGGATACATGTGTTTAACTACCGACCAAGTGCCGTGATCCAATCCCCAATCGTGGTCTAATTCCACCGCAGGATTGGTAATCAATTTTTGAATTTCAGTTGCCAATTCAGGACTTCCTGACGCTGGATATTGTACCTCAAATAACGCTTGTGGAAAACCACCAAAATCATGAATCGTTTTCGGATTTGGCATTGCTGTTACCATTGTACCTTTCGTTAACCAATGCGCCGAAACGACTACAACTGCTTTTGGTGTTGGGATTTCCTTCCCCATTTGTTGCCAACGTTTTGAAAATATATTATCTTCAATAGCATTCATAGGCGAACCATGTCCAATGAATAAAACGGGCATCTTCTCCTCTTCTTCTCCTAATCCTTTTGTCCAATCATAGAACGGTTGTATACTTGCCATAGCGACTCCTCCTGAAAGTAAAGTTATGAAATTCTTGCGATTCATAAATTAATATTTGTATATACAAATGTAGTGATTTATTTTATACTAAATACTAATTACATGTTAAAAACGTTATTCCATAAATTACTCGAAATGAAAATCCTAATTCTGTTACTCACTTTTAGCCTTACAAACTATTCCGTTACAAAAACAAATATTGAAAAAGAAAGAAGTCTATTGAAAACAGAATATCTTTCAAATGAAAATAAAGCCAATACACTAAATGAGGCAAGAATAAAACTAACCGAAAGTTTATTCCAAGATATTTTCAATCATTGGTACACCACAAAATGGAGTTTTGAAGGTCATACTGAAACACCAAAACAAGGAACAATCGCTTGTGGCTATTTTGTTTCCACGACTTTAAGAGACGTAGGATTTAATCTAAATCGATACAAATTAGCACAAAAAAGTCCTGAAGAAGAAGCTAAAAGTATCGCTTGCGGGACTACTATTGAGAAACTTCAAAACGTTACCAAACAAGAATTAAAAAAGTACTTTTTAAAACAAAAGGATGGTATTTATTTTATTGGGTTGGATTTTCATGTTGGGTACATTTATAAAAACAATCAAGAAGTTCATTTCATCCATTCTAATTATATTGATAATAAAGGCGTGATGAAAGAAACCATTGAAAATTCAAAAGCTATTGTGAGTTCGAAATATTTCATTGCATCGATAACTCATAATGACAACTTAATAAAGAAATGGTTACTAAAAGAAATTGTAACTACAAGTTAAGTAATTCAATGTTGAAATTTCTCAAAACAAAAAAGATGGAAATTACATTTAATAACAATGCTAACCAATAATGTTTATTGTAATCATCAGTATTTACAGTAATTTCATATAAATTTAAGAGAGGTAAAATTACAATACCTATCCAAATAGGAATCCAAATGACTTCGGTTTCAAAACCGATAAAATGAATGATTTCAAAATTTTGGAAAATACCAACTAAGGTCATAATTAAAATTACAGCACTTAGTATCAAGTAGAGGATTGGTTTTAAATTCATAACTTACTATTTAAATGATTCAAAAAAATCAAAAGCTCTCATTTCAGCAAAAGAATAATTTGATTCCTTTACAATAAAAGCACAATGACCACCATAAACAGGCGTTTCTAAAAAGATATTCGAACTTTTAGAAGCAACATCAACTGGAAAACATCCTTCACCTAAAAAAGTATCATTTAAGGCATTTAAGATTAAAACTGGTTTTGTAATGGCATCCAAACTTCTTGCCGGAGAAACTTTGTAATAATAATCAAAACGATCTTTAAAACCGTGTAATGGTGCTGTGAAATTATCGTCTAAATCTTTAAAATTTTTCACTCTCTTTAATTGATGTAAATCGATAAGTTCTGGAAATTGTTTGGCTTTTAATTTCAATTTTTCACTTAATCCGATAAGGAAATTTTTCATGTAAATTTGATTAAATCCTTTGTGTAAAGCATCAGCACTTACTTGAATTTCAATTGGAACAGAAACAGAAACAGCTGCTTTTATAGCATCATTTAATTGGGGTTCTCTTCCTAGATAGTTCAAAATTTGGGCACCACCCATAGAAAAACCTATTAAATACAACTCCTTAATTTCTTTACTCAATGCAAATTGTACAACTGCATCTAAATCTTCTATTGAGGCATGATGATACAATTGAGGCAAACGATTCATTTCGCCACTGCAAGTACGATTGTTCCATGCAAAAACAGAATAATTGTTTTTTAGAAAATAATCCGAACAACTATTAATATAGGTTCTTTGCGAATTTCCTTCTAAACCATGGCACAAAATAATGGCTTTATTTGGATTCGTAATTTTATAATCAACGGTTAAAAAATCGCCATCATAAAGTTCTATTTTTTCTCTTTTATAATCGGGAGCCTTAAAACGCTTGAACTTACCTGCATAAATAGTAGCAATGTGAGGATTCTTGTAAAAACCCGAAACAAGTTCGTTGTATTTTGATTGCGCTATTATTGGCATTATAAACGTTGTTATACTAAATAAATCCCGTCTTCTTTGATTTCGATAAGTTTTTGTTTGTAT
>NZ_JAIWOF010000216.1 GCF_020217025.1 Flavobacterium sp.
AAATTTCCAACGGCTTTTTTGAAATTCTTTTTACTCATTTTCAAAACCGTTTTAATGTCTTCTGGATGCGAATTATCAGTTAATCGCAAGAAACCACGATTCGCTTTTAATTCGTCTAAAATTACTTGTGAAGATGGTTCGATTGCCTCTACTCCAACTTTACGTAACATGACATCAATTTTACCATCAGGACGAATGTTTTTGATATACCCTTTTGTTTTCATTCCAGGTTTTACATCATCATACACTTCGTTTTTATAAGCTAAACCTTTATGCTTTTGATTGATAATACAATTAATTCCGCCTTCCGTAATGTGCGAAATTAAAATATCTACTTCTTCGTTTTTTTCTAACTCTAAATTTTCGTTCGATAAATATTTATTAGTTCTACTCGAAGCTACCAAACGATTGGTTTTTTCATCCATGTGCATGTAAACCAAATAACGTTTACCTTCTTCCATAGGGCGTGCTTGTTCTTTAAACGGAACGAACAAATCTTTTTCCAATCCCCAATCTAAAAAAGCTCCGAATTTGTTGATGTAATTTACTTTTAAATGTGCAAATTCGTTCAACTTGATATAAGGTTTCAAAGTAGTTGCAACAGGGCGTTCTTCGTGATCTAAATACACAAATACGGTTAAATCATCGCCAATAGTAAATTCTTTTGGCACATATTTATTTGGCAATAAAACATCATCTTCTTGCGTGTCTTCGCTTCCTAAAAATAAACCAACTTTAGTATCTCTAAGTATTTTTAACGTATTGAACTCTCCTATATGTAACATAAATGAAATAAATATGGTGCAAAGGTAAGCAAATAGAAACAAAAAAAAATCCAGTTACTCGAACTGGATTTAAATTGTATTAAAATTAGAATTTTAAATTCCGATTTCTACTTGGAAACGAACATACCAATTTTGTTTGTTAGTTCCGTCGAAAAATTCTTGTTTTTCTGTTGTAAATTCAGCTTGAAGTTTTAAAGCATGTTCCCAAATATATTTGTTTACACCAAAACTTAATTGTTCTGTATTTGGATAAAATGCCTTTACTTCATTGTCAACTTTCTGTTTTGAAAAACGACCGATAACTTCGTATTTTGAAGGAAAACAGTAACTTAATTGATTATCAAAACCGTTTCCAACAAAAACCGCTCTACTCAATAATGGATTAGTTGCTGATGTTGTGATAGCTTTACTAGCATCTCTCATCATGTAAGTAGACATAAAAGCCCAACCATTGTATTTTCCAATAAAGTCTAATAAAACAGTAGATAAATTACTAGTTTCATATAATAAATCACCCATTTGACCTTGTGATTCTCTTGCTTTATCATTGTAATTGTAAACTCCAGAAATCATAAATTTTGGCTTCTCCTCTCTTAACAAATCTCCTTCAAAATAATGACCATCTTTCTTAAACTTACCTAAAGGCATTAATTCAATTTTTCCAGAGTATGATAAACCATTGTTATCTTTTAAAGTTGAATTTGCACTATTTGTAGTCCAGTTTCTTCCTTCTCCTAAAGTTACAGCACCTTTAAAGTTATAAGAAAACTTATTCTCATATTCATTTAAATTAGCAAAATGGAAACCAAAATCACGGTCTGTATTAAATCGAGAGTTGTTTATACTTCTATCGGTTAACTGAATAGCTCCTGATGAATTTACAGCTTGTCTCGTTCCTGGTAATTTTGTAACCCCAAAACCATATTGCCAATGCATATTTGGACGGTAATATACTACCGCATCTCTAATTACGTTTAAGTTTTCATTTGGTCTTACTGGTCCAACATCTCCTGCACCAAATGATAATTGAATCACATATAAATATTTTGGACTCCCTACATATCCATCAAAACGCAATCGTAAACGACGCACTTGAGCTTCATAAAATGGTTCCGCTCCTTCATTATCATAATAACTTAATCGGTCTTGCATTCTAAAACGAATGTTGAACTGGAAAATACTATCTGGAGATGTTAAACCTACACCTTTACCAAAACTATAATAGGGTAACGAGGTTAGTTTTAAATCATTGTCTTTTGTAGATACTTTTATGTCCTGAGCACTTGAAAATGCAGTAGTTACTAAAAGTAAAAATGTAATTAATTTTTTCATTTGTTATGTTGTTGTTTATTTTGTGCAAACTTAACATCAAAACAAGGTTAAGTATGTTAAGTAAATATTACCTTTGCAAAAAATTAACGTTATGTCAAATATATACATTGGATATCATTTTACAATTGCTCCATTAGAACTTGGAAGTGAAATTTTAATTGCTGAATTAGGAGAAAAAGCCTTTGAAAGCTTCATTGAAACGGAAACTGGTGTTTCTGCTTTTGTTCAAAAAGATTTATGGAGTGAAGATATATTGGAGGATATTCAAATTCTAGAAAATCCAGAATTTAAAATTGACTATACATTTGAAGAAATTGAGCAAGTGAACTGGAACGAAGAATGGGAGAAAAATTTTGAACCTATTGATGTAGATGGTAAATGCCACGTAAGAGCTCCTTTTCATGAAAAAACGAATGCTGAATACGACATCGTAATCGAACCTAAAATGAGTTTTGGAACGGGTCATCATGAAACTACGCACATGATGATTCAACATTTGTTAGAAACGGATTTAGTAGGTAAGAAAACCTTAGATATGGGATGTGGAACTGCTATTTTAGCTATTTTGGCTGAAATGAAAGGCGCGCAACCTATTGACGCTATTGATATTGACAATTGGTGTTACTTAAACTCAATTGAAAATGCAGAACGTAATAATTGCAAACATATTTCGGTTTACGAAGGTGATGCTTCTTTATTAGATGGTAAAAAATATGATGTGATTATTGCCAACATCAACCGTAATATTTTATTAAACGATATGCAACAATATGTAGCTTGTTTAAACGAAAACGGAATTTTATTCTTAAGTGGATTCTATACTGAGGATATTCCTGTGATTTCGGAAAGTTGTACTTCAAAAGGATTAACCTATGTAAAACAATTTGAAAGAAACAATTGGGTTGCTTTGAAGTTTGTAAAATAGCTAGAAGTTGGTAGAATGAAATTAGTAGTTTATTTTTTTTAATCTTGAAATTGATTTTTGAATTTGAACTTGAAACATTTTTTTAATATTTTTGTAATGAACTTTCAAACGTAAAGAAAATGAGCACGATAGAAAAAGTACAAGAAGAAGTTTTAGTAGCAGAAGCTGTTGGTGTTAATAACGAAATTGTATTACACAACGATGATGTAAATACATTTGACCACGTTATTGATACATTGATTAGAGTTTGTAAACACGATGAATTACAAGCGGAACAATGCGCTTTGTTAGTCCACTACAAAGGAAAATGCACGGTTAAAACAGGTTCTTTAGAAGAATTAAAACCGCAGTGCTCTGCTCTATTAGATGCAGGTTTAAGTGCTGAATTGATATAAAAAAAGTCCCGATTAAATCGGGACTTTTTATTTAACTCATTTTTCCAATAGCGCAACTTACATAAGACTTGGCTTTCTCCATTAAACTATTGGCTTCTCCGTCTTCGGGATATCCTAATGATTTTAATTTTTCTTTAACTTCATTTAATTTTTCTTCGGATACATAATCAAATGTTACCGAACTATCTTCAACATTTACGGCAATATTATTTATTGTTTCAATAGATGAAATTCCTTTGGTAATTGTATTAGCACAACCACCACATTTTAAATTTTGTATATGAATTGTTGTTTGCATAACTCTTAATTTTAATTACACAAATTTACAAAATATACAACCAAAACACCCCAATATTTGATACTTTAACTTAACTTTAATGTGGCAATTTATCTTTTAACAAACCATAAATATAAGTTCCTAAAAGAGCTCCTATAAGAACTACAACAATAGCATAAGTTCCTGTTCCAAGAAGAATAAAAATAGGTCCAGGACAACAGCCTACTAAAGCCCATCCTAATCCGAATAAACTTCCACCAATAATGTAACGCCAAAAACCACGCTCTTTTTCAATTATATTAATTGGCAAACCGTTATAATCTTTTACTTTATATTTTTTTATAATTTGTAATCCTACAATACCTGTAAATAAAGCCGTTCCAATAATTCCATACATATGAAACGATTGAAAATGAAACATTTCATAAATACGATACCAAGAAACAGCTTCTGCTTTGGTTAAAACAATTCCGAAGAATATTCCGGTAAGAAAAAATCTTGCTAACTTCATGATTAAGCCATTTTAAAGATTAGAGGTAAAATATAATGTGCCATGGCTAATCCTCCAATGAAGAAACCAATAACGGCTACTAATGATGGTAATTGTAAATTGCTTAACCCCGATATAGCATGACCAGAAGTACAACCACCAGCATATCGCGTTCCAAATCCAATTAACAAACCACCAATTAATAATATAGCAAATCCTTTTGGAGATTGTAATGTTTCAACGCTAAAAATAGCATCCGGCATTAATTTACCATTTGGTGCATCAATTCCAAGTGTTTGCAATTGCGTAATAGTCTCTGGATTTACATTGACACCACTTCCATCTGACAAAAAGTAAAAAGCGATAAATCCTCCTACAAAAGCTCCTAAAACAACCGCTAAACTCCATTTTTGTTCGCGCCAATCCAATTTAAAAAAGTCGCTAAATTTTCCAGCTCCAGCCATAGAACACATGGTTCTAAGATTCGATGACATTCCAAAAGATTTTCCAAAATAAGTTAAAATTAGCATCGTCACACCAATTAAAAATCCCGAAATGGCCCAATGCCAAGTTCCAAAAATCAATTCCATAGTATTTTTACAATTTTCCACAAAAATAGAAATTCAAATTGGTATTTGTAACTTTTGTTACATTTTATAGTAAATTTGAGGCATCAAACAAAAGCATATCAAATGAAAAAGTTTTCAATCGAATTCAAATGGGCTATCATTACCACAATTATTTTTTTAGCTTGGATGACTTTAGAAAAGCAATTGGGATTTCACACTGAAAAAATTAAATGGGAACCTTTATTTAATATTTTATATATTTTCCCTTTGTTTCTCCTTTACTTTTTGGCATTAAGAGAAAAGAAAATAAAATTTTATAATGGCACTATGAATTGGAAACAAGGCATCATTTCTGCTATTGTAATCTCATTTATCATTGTTGTATTTAGTCCGATTGCACAATTTATTCTACATGAATTTATAAGTCCTAATTTTCTAACTAATACTATTAATTATACGGTTGAAAGTAAAAAATTATCATTAGAAGAAGCTAAAGAATATACAACTTTATCGAGTTCTATTTGGAAAAACATTTCAGATAGTTTATCTTTTGGTGTGGTTATTGGCGCGATTGTTGCTTACCTTTTAAAAACAAAAACCAACTAAAATGAAATACTTCTTTTCTTTATTAATCGCTTTTACTCTTACCAGTTGTGTAAGTACTAAATCAACAATTAAAAATATTGATAGTACTGCTTTGCGTCCATTAGTAAGAGATCAAGCTTACATAATTACTGAATATGCTACAGATGCTAAATATGGATATGATGAAGATTATCCCATAAACATTGGTTTCATTAATGAAAAACAAGAAAACATTAACATTCAATATTATTTTAGTGGATTGGAAGGACCAAATGGTGAGAAAATTAGCTATAAAAAAGTAGATACCTGTTGCCCTTTTCCAACTAAAAACAGTTTGATGGGAGCTGGAACTATTGGCATTTATGAAGTAACATTTGAAGGAAGCGATAAAAAAATTACCTTATACTTTAATATTTATGAAAAAGGAAAAATCCTATGTCCAAAAGGATTTTCAATTAAAAAATTTCCAGCTAGAGACAAATAAAAACTATTTTATTATCTGTAACATAAGTAACCTTTTCTACTGCTGTAGGAAAGGTTTTTCTTTTTATCTTTGCAACTTCAAAATCAACACAAAATGAATTTAAAAAACATTCCACAAATAAAACACACAGAAAGCGGTAATTTCTTTTTGTTAGCAGGACCATGTGCCATTGAAGGTGAAGAAATGGCAATGCGTATAGCAGAAAAACTAGTTTCTGTTACTGATAAATTAGAAATCCCATACGTTTTTAAAGGTTCTTTCAAAAAAGCCAATCGTTCAAGAGTAGATAGTTTTACTGGAATTGGAGACGAAAAAGCATTAAAAATTCTTCAAAAAGTATCAAGAGAATTTGGTGTTCCAACCGTTACCGATATTCATACTAACGAAGATGCAGCAATGGCAGCTGAATATGTTGATATTTTACAAATTCCAGCTTTCTTAGTACGTCAAACCGATTTAGTAGTGGCTGCTGCCAATACAGGTAAAACCGTAAACTTAAAGAAAGGACAATTCATGAGTCCAGAAAGCATGAAACATGCTGTTCAAAAAGTATTGGATTGCCAAAACGAAAACGTAATGGTAACTGATAGAGGAACCATGTTTGGCTACCAAGACATGATTGTAGATTTCAGGGGAATTCCAACTATGCAACAATACGCTTCAACTGTATTAGATGTAACACATTCGTTACAACAACCTAATCAAACTACTGGAGTAACAGGTGGTCGTCCCGATATGATTGAAACTATTGCCAAAGCAGGAATTGCTGTTGGTGTAGATGGAATTTTCATTGAAACGCATTTCGACCCAGCAAATGCAAAAAGCGATGGAGCAAACATGTTGCACTTAGATTACTTTGAAGGATTAATGACTAAACTAGTAGCTATTCGTAAAACCGTAAATCAATTTTAATATTTTTAACTTTTAATGAAGCAACCATTTTTAATGGCTGTACTAACTTTTTGTGTTTTTTCACAGTACACCTTTTCGCAAGAAACAGTAGAAAATCCTGAAAAATACACGAGCAATAACAAAGGTAAATTCTTCATCTTCTGGGGAGGTAATAGAGAGTCGTACTCAAGATCAGACATTCGTTTTAAAGGTGCCGATTACGACTTTACAATTTATGATGTAGCAGCACATGACAAACCTAAAGGATGGCATTGCGATTATTTAAATCCAGCTCGAATGACCATTCCACAAACCAATTTAAGAATTGGCTACTTCATCTCCAATCATTACAACATTTCTATTGGTGTTGACCACATGAAATATGTAATGTATAACGACAGAAGAGTAGATTATTCAGGTTACTATCCTAATGCTGGTAGTTATAATGAGAATCCTGCAAATGGAGAATTAACATTGGATGAAGACTTTTTGTTATTTGAACATACTGATGGATTGAACTATGTGAATTCTGAAATTTCTAGAGTTGATGATATTTCAAATTTATTTAAATTACCCAATACAGATAAATTTCAAATTAACTTAACAGAAGGAATTGGTGGAGGCTTTTTATATCCAAAAACAAATACCACATTATTAGGAAAAGAACGTCATGATGACTTCAATATTGCAGGCTATGGTATTTCAGCAAAAGCTGGATTAAATTTTACTTTCTTTAAACATTTCTTTATTCAAACTGAATTAAAAGGAGGTTATATTGAAATGAATAATATTAGAACAACTAAAAGTAGTGCAGATTCTGCAGAACAACATTTTTGGTTCTTACAACGAATTGTTGCCGTTGGAGGTATTTTTAGAATTTAATGACATATAAACCCGATTTCAGATTGATTTCATGGTTTTATTCAGCAACTATTTTTCCTTTTTTAATCGATTAATCGGAACAAATAAAAAAAACCTCCGTTAGAATAATTCTAACGGAGGTTTTTTACTTTATAGTTTTTAATGACTTGCTTCTACTTCAATAGCATCTACATCAATGTTTTGTTTCTTTAATAAGCCTTTTACTAAAATGGCAAATAAAGTTAAGTAAGCAAAACAAACCACCGCTACAATATAGGATTGGTGAATTCCAATGATATCGGATAATTTTCCTTGTAATGGAGGAATAATTCCACCTCCTAAAATCATCATAACTAAAAAGGCAGAACCTTGCGAAGTATATTTTCCTAATCCAATAATTGACAAACTAAAAATAGAAGGCCACATAATACTACAAGCCAATCCACCTGATAAAAAGGCATAAATGGCAATTGTTCCCGTGCTAAATAATCCAATTAGCATAGCAATTACTCCAAATGTTCCAAAAATCATTAAGGTTCTTGCTGGTTTATCTTTACTCAAAAAGAATGCTATAATTTGAATAATTACGCAAACAATATACCAATACAAAGGTTTCATATCTTTACCTGAAATGATATTTACGCCTAAAATGATACCAAATGCAATAATTGGAATAATAAGTAAAGCCAATGTTTTCTTCATTCCTTGTAAATTGAAAACACTAATAGCACCAGCCCATCTTCCAATCATTAAACTTCCCCAATACATTGAAATGTAAGGTGCAATTTCGGAAGATTGTAAACCACCAAATTCATCTAATTTTAATAATTCACCTAAATTACTTCCAACAGCAACTTCTACTCCAACATACGTAAATATAGCCAACATTCCTAAAACCAATTGTGGATATTGCATAGCACCCCAACCTTCTGATTTCTTTTTTGCTGATGAATATGAAAACATCAAACCGCCCACTACTACTAACAAAGCACCTGAAAGCCAAAGCATTCTGTATTGTTCTAAATCTGAAAAATCTACTGCAGAATAATTACTAGTATCTAATTGATAGGTTTTAAAAATTGGCACAAAACAAGCTGCCAATAAAACCGTCATAATAACTAATATTCTTAATGCTTTGTTGGCTTTTTCCATTGGTTCGTTTGCAATTCCACTCGGTACTTTTTTTGAAAACCAAAATAAAGCAGCTGCAGCTACGAATAACAACCCAACACCAACATATAACAATACTACTTTGTTAAGTTCTAATGCTTTAATTTGTTCATCTGAGACAGATGCGGCTGTACCAAACAAAGCTAATGCTACAACAATAGGTCCGATGGTAGTTCCAAATGAATTGATTCCTCCACCAAGATTTACTCTACTCGCTCCTGTTTTTGGATCTCCTAATAGAATAGCAAACGGATTGGCTGCGGTTTGTTGCAATGAAAAACCTAAAGCCATAATGAATAAACCTACTAACATTCCAGCATAAACACTTGCTTCAACGGCAATAATCATGGCGCCTGCTCCAAGAGCAGAAAACAATAATCCATAAACAATACTTTTCTTGTAACCCCATTTTCCAACGATATCTTTTCCTGATAAATCGCCTAAGGCAAACAACAATAAAGCTCCAATATAGTAAGCTGTATAAAATGCAAAATCAACCAATTGTGACTGAAATTGATCTAATGAAAAATAACTTTTACAAAAGGGAATAAAAATACTGTTTCCAGCCGCGATAAATCCCCAAAAGAAAAACACTGTAATTAGCGTATATAAGGCAGGATAATTGGTTTTGTTTTGATTGTTCATTAGTTAGTGATTAGTTTTAACAAATATATACGTTTTATTATAAAAACAAAAAACCCGATGAAAACATCGGGCTTGTTATTATTTTGAAGCTACAGCTTCTTGCTTTTCGTTAACATAATCTTGAAGATACTTAAAACGTTCTGTTAATTGACCATTTTCGGTAATTTTAGCTCTTTGTAAAATTCCATCTTTGTCTCCATTAAAGAAAGCTGGAATTACGTGTTGCATAAACATTTCACCAAAACCTTCACTCGCATCTTTAGGCAACTCACATGGTAAATTATCAACCGACATTACCATAATTGAAGCTGGATGTGTATAAGGAACTTCTTTGTGTTCACTAGCCAAATATCCGAAAAATGGTTCTGCAATTGTTGAAGCTTTAAGAGTACACGCCACTGGACCATCTACATCACACGAAATATCAGCAACCACTTGAATTTTATTATCTGGTGCTTTCAACATTTCACGAGTTAAGATATCTGGCGAACCATTACCGTGAAAATGTCCAGCGATGAACATGTCGGCAACTTTCGCAAAACGCTCGAAATTTGATACGTAATCTTGTGGATTTTTATAGAAATCATTATT
>NZ_JAIWOF010000217.1 GCF_020217025.1 Flavobacterium sp.
ATCTAAAACCTTCCCATCCTTGCGTTTGTTGTAATCTAACACATCAATTTGGGTGTAAACAGGTTCAGTATATTTTTTGTTTAAGAAATCTTCAATACTAACTTGTTTGATTTTGATTCCGTCTAAAATTTCTTTGGCACCCATTCCTACTTTACCATGTCCCGTAAGTACAATTTTGATATTTGGAAGGGTTTGACGTTTTAAACGTGCGATTAAATCTTCTTTACCGCTCAATGTTTCCGCTTTTGGTAAAGTAAACAAATCATATTTAATTCCGAATCCTCTAAAACCGTTATAAGCACCAACCAAACCAGCATAACGACCAAAGCCAATTAATCTGTGATTGGTAGCATCTACAATCGTTTCGTGATCGTATAATTCGATATTTTTAGCTAAAATTGCTTGTAATAATTTACGATTATACGGTTGTTTTTTAATTGTATGTGAAAAGAAAAAGTATTTTTTGTTTGGAATAAGAGCATCAACAGGAACTTCCTTTACACCAAAAAGGACATCACAATCGGACATATCTGTAGTAACATTTAATCCTAAATTACGATATTGGTCATCTGAAAAAATTCTGATATCTGAACTTTCGACTTTTATTTCCGCTTCGGGATGCTCTGATTGTAAGCGTACTAACTCTTCTGGAGTAAAAACTACTCTTCTATCCGGTGGATTTTTTCTTTCTTTGATGATTCCAAACTTCATAGTCAACTATTTATTTAACTGAATGTCGATTTAATGTTACAAATATAACTTTAAAGAAGCGACTATGCAAAGTTTTTTTAATTGAAAAAAAGAATGTAATTTTGGCTCACTTTTTGATTACAAGTGAAAAGGCTGCAGACTGAAAACTCAAAAATTGGGGTCGACTGGTTTTGACAGCGAGTGGAATTGATTAGTAAGCACGTCGAGCATTGTATGTTTAGCTCGTAAATCCAAATGTACAAACCTATAAACGGCGAAAATAATTACGCTTTAGCTGCTTAATCTGAATTATAGTAAGATTTGCCTAGTTCCTACCAGGTAGGAAAGCTAGATTCTCCTCAAAAGCCTTGGTTTATGGCGGTTGGTTTAGGAGAACCGTAAAAGTAGACCTAGGAACGGTAATGCTTTAAATCCGTTCTGACACTGACAGAGCTAAGCAAAGAGTGGCGGTTTCTAGCCTTGCTCTTTGTCGAAAATCTAAGATGAAACTAAGCGTGTAGAAAGCTATTTGATTGCTTGTTTGGACCCGAGTTCGATTCTCGGCGACTCCACTAAAACAAATTCAAAACAGACTAAAAGCCTGTAAATCGTATGATTTACAGGCTTTTCCGTTTTGACTACTATTCAAATTATCTATTAAATCTCAAACCATTGGTGCTAAAATCGGTTACCCGAAAGAAAGTAAAATTAGGGTAACCGATTTTCTCGAAAAACCAATGATAGTAAGCAGTTCAAAAGATGAACATCTTGACAAATAAGTATTAAATAATTAATTTGAATAACATTAAAGTCACCACAAAATGAAACACAAAATGTCAATACTCTTCTATGTGAAAAGTTCTAAAGCTTCAAAAAATGGCTTACTTCCCATTTATCAAAGAATAACAATTAATGGTACTCGTATTGAATTAAGCACCTCAAAGTTTGTTGAAAAATCAAAATGGAATACTGCAGCAGGTAAAATAAAAGGTAATTCTGAAGAAGCTAGACTAATTAATAGTTACCTAGACATTTTAAATGCAAAAGCATATGAAACTGAAAAATGGATGGTAAACAATAACCAAGAAATTAATGCTCAAACTTTCAAAAATAAATTCTTAGGAGTTGAGGAAAGACAGCGTAAACTAATGGTTATTTTTGAAGACCATAACAAACGAATGAAAGAACTAGTTGGAAAAGAATTCTTTATTAACACTTATAAGAAGTATGAAACAGCATTAAATCACACCAAAGAGTTTTTAAAACATCAATATAACCTTAATGATATTTCAATAAAACAAGTAGATATTGCATTTATCAATGATTTTGATTTCTACTTGAGAAACACAAAAAACTGCAATAACAATTCTACAATAAAATACATCAGAAACTTTGGCAAAATTGTAAAACAATGCTATGTAAATGGATGGATAGAAAAAGACCCTTTCTTAAATTATAAAGGTAAAGTAAAAGAAATAGAAAGAACTTATTTATCAGAAGATGAAATTGAATCTTTAATCAATAAAGAATTTAAAATAAAACGATTAGAGTTAGTTCGCGATATGTTTATATTCTCATGTTTCACTGGACTTGCGTACATTGATGTCTTCAATTTAACAAAATCTAATATTGTAATTGGCATAGATGGTGAAAAATGGATTTCAACTCACAGACAAAAGACAGAATCAGCTTCAAAAATTCCGATCCTTCCGGTTACTCAAATGATTATTGATAAATACGAAAATCATCCACTATGTATTAACGAAAATCGACTTATCCCTATTTTATCAAATCAAAAAATGAATGCATATCTCAAAGAACTGGCAGATATTTGTGAAATTGATAAAGAGCTAACTTTTCATATTGCTCGACATACATTCGCTACTACGGTAACACTTACTAATGGTGTTCCAATTGAAAGTGTAAGCAAAATGCTTGGTCATAAAAATTTGAGAACCACTCAACATTATGCAAAAGTATTGGACAGTAAAGTAAGTGAAGACATGAAAATTTTAAAAGAAAAATTTTCGAATAAGTTAAAATTAAAAAGCTCCTAATTCATTCAATAAAATTCCAATAAATTTAGTATTTAATTCAAGAATTAAACACTAAACTATTTGATTCCTTTTAAAAGCTTATATAGTTTTGTTGCAGAAAAACACATCATGTCAGAACAAAATAAGCAAGAAAGAATTAGAAAAATATACCAAATGCTGTTTGAAATGGCTTCTGGAAATCTTCAATTTCAAATTGCTAATTTAGATGAAGAAGATGAAATTGATCAAATCGCTCTTAAGCTGAATCAAATCGCAAGTAACATCAAAGAAACTATTCTAAAAGTCGGACATGTTATTCCTCAATTTACGTATCAAAATTTAGTACAGCACACTTTTATTTTAGATAAAAATTTAATTATTTTAAGCTTCTCTCCAAGTGTTTTAACGACTCTTAGTTACAATCCAGAGGACCTTTTAAAAAAACCTATCTCCAGAATTATGACACAAAAGTCGGCAAAGGATTGGGAAGTAATCAAGTTTGAAAAAACAAATACAAACAATATTAATACAGTAGTTCTATTAAATTTATTAGATAAAAACAATCAAATTTATCCTTCTTATTTCAATGTTTCTTCACTTATAAACTGTGACAAAATAATTGTTTCAGGTATAACAACCGACCTCCAAGACTACACATACAGAATCCCAATAAACACTCTAAAGAAAACCGAAAATGTATCAATTGTCCAAAACGTTTACGATTACATTCTAAATAACCTCGAAGAACCACTACCATCAATTAAGGAATTAGCCAAGAAATTTGGGACTAACGATTTCAAACTAAAAGAAGATTTTAGAAATAAATTTAATACAAGTATTTATAAATTTTACACCGATGAACGTCTAAAAAGGGCTACATACCTTATTCAAAAAACAGAAATTCCTATAAAAGAAATAGCTTTCATCTGTGGATTTAATGATTATAACAACTTTTCAAAAGCATTCAAAAAAAAATATAACTACCCGCCAAGTGCGCTTAAAAGAGATTTCTAATACCTCTTATATTTTTTTAACCAGTCAAAATCCCGATGTGATAATAGCTAATAGTTTATTTTTCAAAACTTTACAACACAAAAGAAGCAACCATGAAAAATAAACTTAAATCTAACATCATTATCTTTATAAGCTATCTGTATATTTTTTTATTCACATATACTGCTATTAGTAAAATAATTGATTTTGAAACTTTTCTAGTTCAACTGGGGCAATCACCGCTTTTAAGTGCATATGCTAATTGGGTTGCAGTTTTAATACCTGCAGCAGAAATTATCATTTCATTGATATTACTAATACCTAAAATTAGATACATAGGTTTGTTTTTAGCTTTCGGATTAATGATTATGTTTTCATCATATATAATCATCATATTGAACTTTAGTGATTTCATTCCCTGTTCATGTGGTGGAATTATATCACAGATGAATTGGAATGAACATCTCTTTTTTAATTTTGCATTTGTTGTTATCGGAGGTATAGGTATTATTCTCGATACACATCTAAAGTTTACTTTAAAAGAACAATTAATTAAGTTAACTAGTATAAGTGTTTTTAGTATTGTATCTGTTGTAATTCTATACAACCTATCAGAAAATGAAATGCATAGAAATAATGCTTTTATAAGAAGATATCCCCATCATCCAATTTCAGATAGTAAAGTAATTCCTTTAGGATACAATTCATATTACATTGCGGGTTTTAATGAAGGAAAAATAATTCTTGGTAATACTACTGCCCCACTTCATATAGTAGAGATTGATACAACACTTGAAGATAAAATAGTCAGAAGAATAAAAATGAAAGATTCAAAAAAATATCTTTTCAATGCTGTTCAATTAAAAATTATAGCACCTCACTTCTATCTTGTGGATGGTTCAATTCCTATTATATTCAAAGGAAATCTTTCAACATGGGAAACTACAACAAATGAAAAACCTGATGCAAAATTCTCTCTTTTGGAACCTATTAAGCAAGATGTTTTTATTGTCCGACAAAATAACGCTAAAACTTCAGAGCACGAACTTCAAATAATTGGTAAAGAAAATAATACCTCAACAAATATTTTACAAAAGAAAATCGACGGAGTTTTTGACACTGACGGCATGCTATTGTATAATGAACAACTTAATTTCATAATATATAGTTACTATTATCGAAACCAAACCATAATAACCGATAATAAATTAAACTTAATAAAAAGAATAAAAACAATCGACACACTAAGTCAATCTCCTCTGAAATTTGCATATGCAAAAGGTAATACAGAAAAAAAATTAGCACAACAACCTATCACGATAAATAAATATGCCGCAACTGCTGGAAAATATATATTCATAAAATCCAACAGACTAGGGAAATACGAATCTGAAGTAATAGCAAAACAAGCCAGTATAATAGATGTATACAACATAGAAAACAATACTTATGAATTTAGCTTTTACTTCTACCATCATAACAACGAAGAAATCAAATCATTCAAAATTTACAATAACCTAATAATTGGAATTACAAATAACTACCTAGTAATACGTAAACTTAAGTCAAACTATTTTCAATTTGAAAATTCAAAAAATACGTGGCCAGTATCAGGGAAAGATCGAAAACCTGTAACAGAGTAGATCACAACTTTAAATTTTCACATTATGAGAACTAGATTTTTAAAATTCGGTTTACCAATTGCTGTTTTCGCATTAGCAATTTTTGGAGCTTTTGCTTCTCAAAAAACAGAGAGCAAAAACTTAGCACTTGAAGTAGGATGGGTAGACGCTCCATCACCATGTCATGTGCAAGTAACATGTAGTAACGACTTAGGACAAGTTTGTACTATGTTCTATCAAGGACAAAATAGACAAGTGTATGGTAAAGTTAACCCAACAGATCCAACCTGTTCAAAAATACTTTACCGTGCTCCTATCAATAACTAATTAAAAAGGTGTCGCGTTAGCGACACCTTAATAACAACTAACTTCAAAACATTAACTAACTTTATTATTGCATCCACAAACCTTTCGGTTTATTTTTTAAATAATAATCTAACCAATCTTTAATGCGTCTACTCAAATCTATTTGATTAGTCTCCTGCATTAAAACATGACCTTCTTCAGGATAAACCAATAAAGTGTTCAATTTACCTAAACGCCATAAAGCATTATGGAATTTGACACTATGCAACCAATCCAACTGTAAATCTTTTGTTCCAGTCCATGAAAGTGTTGGCGATGTGATAGATGATACATATTGCAAAGGTGAATTCTTTAGGAAATCTTCACTGTAAAAAGGAGCTGTAATACGCATTTGGTCGCGTTCAAATCTCCACATATTCGATTTTCCATGTCCATCACTTGTCAAATAAGCACTTACTAAATCAATCATGGGAGAACCAATTATGGCTGTTCGAAATAAATCAGTGTTTCCCATTATATAAGCAGTTTCATAACCTCCAAAAGAATGTCCCATTAAGGCTACCCTTTCCTTGGAAATAGAATAATCTTTTAATACTTCAGTTACAGCTGCTGCTACACAAGCCAAAGCATCTGCACCCGGATTATCAACACCATAAATAATATCAGGATACAAAACAAAATACCCATCAGAAACATAATTACTTAAATTAAAACCCCACGGGCTCTTTTCAGATGGAGGAATGTATTCCATAATTTCACCCGACTTCTTTTCATAAATAACCACCAACAAAGGATATTCTTTCTTCTCATCATAAGATTCCGGATAAAACAAAGCGCCCTTCAAAGACTTATCTTTTCCCGGTAATTGGTAGTTAATCAATTTATATTTTCCCCATTCATATTTAGCTTGTTGTTCATTGGTTTGAGTTATTTCAGTGACCCTTCCATTACCATCTACAAATAACAAACGCGGTGATAAACTAAAATTTTGTTCTACAAATAAAAAATGATCAAAAGAAACTGAAGTCTGAATCAAATGCAAAGCACTTGACCGCTCTATTAATGGTGTTACGTGTAAGTTTACATCCATAATTGCAAATCCAGTCCCTAAAGTTGTTAAGTCTTTTACAAACAACAACTGCTTTGCATGTTTCTGTACAACTCGAGTTTGAAAACCGTAATATGAAGCTTTGGGAGGCGAAGGCAATTGCGATTCATAAATTCTGAAAACCTTATCTACTTCTTTTCCGTTTGTAATTCGTTTGGTTAAAGTTCCATTTGTAGTGAATAGCCAAACATCATGTGTATCACTCAAAAACAAACTACTATCATCAGAAGCCCACCAAGCAGGTGCTGCAGGAGGAATACTTCCAGGCTTATCATAATGCTCATTATAAAAATTAGAAGAAATAGAACAAGTAATACAAGAGTGAAGTCGCTTTTGAATATCATAAACCCACCACTGCTTTTCAGTATAATAAGCAATAAAATTCCCTTTTGGTGAAAACATCAAAGTATTCGGGAAACTTTTACTTATACGCTCCAAATCGATATATTCTTGATTTTCTAAATATTTTAAATAAAAACCATTTGAACTACTCTTTACAGAATCCAAATCCGTTTTCTTTTTTCCAATCAACAAAGCATATTGTGCATTCCCATTTAAAATCGCGTTACTATAAAGGGTGTCTTCAACTGAACTAACTAGTTGAGTATCTACATCCCAAAAATGCCAAAACAAATTATTATTTTCTCGTACGCTTTTGTTTAATGGTGGTAAATCCTTACTATCACTATGCCACACCTGAACACAATTTTCACAAGTATTTTGCTTTTTAGGAATAACCGACTCTAGTGAAAAAAATACTCTTGAGCCTTCACTAGTCAAATAAAGAGACTGTTGATTCAATATATAATCTTTAGGTAAATGATCATGAGATAGAACTTGTAAATGGGATTTTTTTCTTTTAGGTGGATTAATAGAATAATAATACAACTGTAAAGGTTTTTCTGTAGCTTCATCTAGAAAAAAAGCAAACTTTTGTCCCTTATCATCCCATTTAAAACCCGAAATCAATGAAGTGGAAGAAAAATTAGCAATTACATTTTCTTTATTTGTATTCAAATCATATAGTACAACTTTTTGTCCCTTATCGTTAGAAACAACTGAAACACTATAACGCTTATCATTACTGAAACTTAAATCAGTAATATCAGTAATGATATTACTTTGCAAAGTGGCTAGTTGGATAAATGCAAGCTTTTTATTTTTCTCTGAATTACTTAAAACAACCAATTGCTTGCCATCCTTTGAAAAATGATATGTCAAAACCGAATCTCTAATAAATTGCAACTCCCCTTTTCTTAAATCAAATAATTGTAAACTATCATTTCTTGAAAACGCAAAAATATTGGTATCCGGTGAAAACAAACCTCCTTTGCATTTCGGAAAAGTGTGCCTCTTATTTCTTTTTACGTTTTGTAAATAAAGAGTATCTGTAATAGAATTTCCCACTACATAACTCACCCAAGCTCCATTGCCACTCATAGAAATTGCTTTAAAATCATTCCACTTTAAATAAGCATCAACAGTCAATGGTAACTTTTGTGCATAGGCTACATGGGAAAAGTTAATTCCTAGACACACTAGTAATAATCCTAGTACTTTACACATTTTTTAAAATTTTAAAATAGGTAGTTTAAGAAATGATTTTCTTAAACTACCTTATTATTTAATAACCTGAATTTTGTGGCATCAAATTAGGATTTAACAACAGTTCTGATTCTGGCAAAGGCAATAACAAATCCTTTGTATCCCAACCTGGCTTCACTACGCCTAGAACAGAAGTCGCTGTTCCACTTCGTTTCAAATCAAACCAACGGTGACCCAATTCTGTAAAAAATTCATGTCGTCGCTCCTGATGAATAGCATCTAGCAAATCAGGCTGATTTGAAAAAGGAGTATCGCCCAAACCAGAACGATTTCGAATAACATTCAAATCTGCAGCACCTCCTGTCAAATCTAACATTTGAACCTTTGCTTCCGCTCGAATCAAATACAACTCTTCCAAGCGTAGCAGTATGGAATATTCAACTGAACTTCCGGTAGTACCAATCGCTTTATATTTATAAGCATGATACCATGAATCTACACCATTGGTTACGGTCTGTATCCAATTAGTTCGTCTAATATCTCCAACTTCAAATGAAGAAACTAAAGCCGGAGTTAAAGCAAAAGTGGGTGGTGGAGCACTTGTAAAAGTATAATTCTGGGCTTCCAAAGTATTAGCTCCTGTAAACTGCGGTCTTAACTGTAAAAGTGTTCCAGTACTTTCTTTTAAAAAAACATTATCCACTGGCGCCAACTGATACATTGAAGTAGAACCTATTACCAAATCTGCATATTGTATTGCTTGTGACCAATCCTCTGAGTATAATTTCACCCTGGCTAACAATGCATAAACCACACTCTTATTAGGACGAGTACGTTCAAAACTCACATAAGTTGTCGGAATTAAAGTTGCCGATTGTTGTAAATCAGTACTGATAAATGAATAAACATCCTGAACAGTACTCTTTGAAATACTTGCATTTGTTACATAATCTGTAGAAATTACATAAGGAATCTCACCAAACATATTAACCAAATAAAAATGGAGATAAGCACGTAAAAACAAAGCCTCTCCAAGCAAACGTTCTTTATCTGCTACAGATAAGGAAGAAGACTGTTGAACGCCTTCAATAACAGCGTTTGCAGCATATACCAATTGATAAGTTCCGTTCCATAAGGTTCTGATAGTACCATTAGTGGGCAAAACATTGTTTTGGTAAAAAAATTGAGGTGCCAAATTTCCCGAACTATAATAATCTAATTCATCAGCATAATGCCCCATCAAACATCCAACTCCCGATGAATTACCTTGCAACAGCACTTCATCACGAAGTTTAGCATAAATATAACCTAGAGCAGCATCAGCAGTTGCCACATCTTCAAAAACTGTTGGACCACTCAATTGAGAAGTAGGTAAATCTACAGTAACAAATTCATCACAACTACTCAAAGTAGCTACCGAAAAAATTACTAGAATATAACGCGATAAGGCATTTAGTATTCTAAATAAAAACACATTCATAAGTATCATTTTTTAAATTAAAAACTCAATTGTACTCCTAAGGTTAACATTCGTAAGGTAGGCAACCTACCTTGCGATTGGTTTTCAGGGTCTGCGCCTTGAAATTTGGTAAACGTCAATAAATTTTGCCCTTGAAAATACAACTTACAACTCCCCTCTTTCATTAGCGTCTTGGGCAAAGTGTAAGAAAGTGATAAATTTTTCAAACGTACGAAAGAAG
>NZ_JAIWOF010000218.1 GCF_020217025.1 Flavobacterium sp.
AACAATATTTAAGAACCACTTTTAATCTTTTTAAAAGAGGTTTTTTTTAGTAGCAAATATTTATACAGTTAATACGCTAATCATTTAGCGATAAAACAATCGCTACAAGAAATTCAATTATTTAATTTTATTTTCAACAACAAAATAATTGATATACAGAAAAGTCAAATATAATTCATTAATTATTTCATTAAAAACACCATAATCATTTCACAAAAAATACCGTAATATTATTTTCTGTTGTTGTTATTAATTGCGTCAAAATTAGAATAGTCTAACAAGTGCAAAAAACAATTCACATCATATAAAGTTCTATTATAATTAACAACTTCAAACGTGCTCAAAATTATCTAAAATAAACAGAAATATAAATCCAAGAAAAATGAAAACATACAAAAATTTCTTTACATCTTTAGTTATTACGATTCTATTTTCAATCACTAGTTCGTTCGGACAAACAACCCAAGAAGAATATAATTACATAACCAAAGGGTATAAAGTTCAATTAGAATCTGGTCTTGATATGAAAAAAGGGTATTCATTTAAAGATATGGGAAATTCTACAGTTACTAGTGGTTCTGAAAAAAGAACAACTGAATTTAAAGCACTTTTGAAAGAAGGACAATCAAAACCTGCTGCTATAATGATGATATACAAAAGAACCGATATTGCAAATGGAGCTGTAATATATGTTTGTATACCTAGTCCCGACGCCCCAAAAGAAATCTGGCAACAAACTATGGATTTCATTTCAACAAACTTCAAAAACAATGATGTAATGTTACAAACCGTAATTTGGGGCTTAATGAAATTTGGTTCAAAAGAAGCTTCAATATAAAAATATAACCGATGATCATCAGTTAGCATTTCCTTTTAAAATAAAAGTATAATTTAATTTTTATCAAATTCTAACTCAAATCAAAAATAGTGTTTTAAACTATTTTAAAATACTCCCTACTCAATTAAATCATGACAACAAATACATTTACAATTCCAGACTCATATCAGAATAAAAAACTAATAGTCAATCAATTAATCAACAAATATGAAGGTGATTATACCACTTTTGAAACTAAAGATGGTACAGCGTATTCTGTAGATTTTGAAAACGATGCAGAATCGTCAAAATTCATGGAAAAATTAAACGCTTTAATTCCAGATTTGTATAAATATTAAAATATTATTGATCAGAACAAAGAATCAAATTAAAATTCACTTTAAATTTTAAGATTTACAATCGTTTATTTATATCTAAAAATTATAAAAAAATGAACAAATTCATTACTGGAGATAACCTTGAAAATGCAGTTTATGAAATAATATGGGAGGCAAAAAAAAACCTTATAATTGTTTCTCCATTTATAAAACTTGATGACTATTTCAAAAGATTATTTGATAATCATATAAACAACCCAAAACTTCATATATTAATTGTTTTTGGTAAAAATGAAACCGAAAAAAACAAAAGTTTAAGTAATGAAGATTTTAACTATTTCAAAAAGTTTCTCAATATAAGTATTGTTTATATTCCTAATTTACATGCTAAATACTATGGAAATGAGAAAAAAGGAGTAATTACATCTATAAACTTATATGATTATTCTTTTAAAAATAATATAGAATTTGGAGTTTACTCTGAACTTAATCTTTTAAGTAAATATAGAAAGAATGCCGATAATGAAGCATGGCAAACATGCTATAATCTTGCAGAAAAAAGTGAAGCAATTTTTATTAAACGACCTGTATACGAAAAGAAAATACTCAGCCCTATTTTAGGAAAAAATTATGTAAAATCCGATGTCTTACATGACACAACTTCAAGTTTTTTTACTTCAATTGACAGAATAAAATCAAACCAAATAAAAACATTAAATGATTTTGATTATGAGATAGAATTAGGATCAATTACAAAATCAAGACCATATAGAGACGAAATTGAGACACAAACAATTGGATATTGCATAAGAACTGGTGAAAAAATTGCATATAATCCAAACAAGCCATATTCAAATAAATCATACAGAAGTTGGGCATCCTTTAGAAACGAAAACTATCCAGAAAATTTTTGTCATAAAACAGGTAAACGTTCAAACGGAAGAACATCAATGAAAAAACCGATACTTTAATTAATAATAGTATACACTAAGCTAGTAATTAATAGGACAAATATATCATGAATGATTCTGATTTTTTTGACATTAGAAATATTGATTTAGATAATCAAAAAATGTCTGAAAAAGAACTTGTAGAAAGATTGTCTATTTCAAAAAAAGACAACAAAATAAACTATAACTTATTCTCAAATTTAATTCACAAACCAGTAGGTTACGACGAATTTGCTAAATATAAAGGTTTTTATGTAGCATTTGAAATTTTAAGACAAGAACTTGGCTTCGAAAAAAACAATAAACCAGGTGATTTTGACATCATAATAATTCCCTATTCAGAAAATGAAACATTTTTCAACAGAACTTGTGCTATTGAAGTTAAAGTAGTTAGACCTCTGAGAAATAATCCTAAAAAAGCCCCTAACTCTTATGGTATAACACAAGTAGAAGGTCTTATTAAAGATGGTTTTCCTTTAGTAGGTTTAATTCATATTTGTATGCCAGAACCACTCAATGAAAACGAAAAAACCACAGTAAAACTTCACCTAACCCCATTTAATTTAGATGAGCCTGTAAATAATATTGATTTTTTTAAAGATACACTTGATGTCAAATTCGATCACTTTTCTCAATTTTCAGCTGCAAATCAAATGAAAAAATTAATTTCAAAAGACATCCCAAAATATGTCGGACTTAATACAATTGGAGTAAATCTTCAAATGGATGGTTCATTAATAACTTGGTTTAATCACGATTTTAATAATGGTTATTCCTCTGGGTATTTTAATCCATACAAAAAGAATGAAACAATAGAAAAGTTAAAAAAATTCTTGGAAAATCAACCTAGTAAATTTATAAAACTAGAAAAATAATATAAATTACAACTTATAACTAACCGTCAACATCACAATTCTTGGTAACGTGTACGTTGTAGAACTCGAAATCATAAAATCAGAAAAAGAGTTGTTGATTTTAGTACCATTATTCAAGTAATTCTGTGCCGAAAGTTCAAATCGGAACGGATTGTTTTTCTTCTGATAACTCAAATACGCATTGGCAATTCTAAAATCAGTTGCGATGTTGTTGCTGTTTTCGTTAAACGTTACTTCGTAATCGGTTTTAAAATTAAAATGTTTCCAAAAATCGATATCAAAATCAAAACCCAATCTATCTGAAGTTAGCGATGAATTGGTTAATCCTGAAAATTGACTAAACGTTTTATTATAACTTACACTTGCACTTGGCCATTTTTTGTTGGCTGTTCGTAACTTAATTCCAATACTTTGATTGTTTCTGTCGTTGGTTATCGTTTGGTTGTTTACCGTTTGAACGTAGTTGAACCAAGATAAATTAGCATTTAAACCCAATCTGAATTTATGAATTTTTTTATCAATATTTCCATAAACACGATAGGTGGTTTCTGGATTATCGGTAATGGTTGGCGTTGTAAATTGATTGATGCCATCTAAACCAATTTCATTTCGAATGGTTCTTACTTTCTTGGTAAAACTAGCATTGGCAAACAACATTATACCACGATACATACTGGTTTTGGAATAGTTTAAAGTCGCATTGTGAAAACGTTCGTTTCGCAACAACGCATTTCCTCTAAAAACCGAATTATAACTTTGTAAGGTATAACGTTCTAACAAACGATTCGCTTCTGGAAATTCATTTACCAAACGATAATTGAATTTCAAATTTTCCGATTGATTGAATTCGTATTCGCTTAGCCAACTAGGTTGCAAAAATGTATTGTTTAACGTGTAATTGTTTGCAATTTGTTGCGTTTTCAAATGATAGTAATGCGCATAAATGGCAGGTTTGTTTACCCATTTTCCAATTTTGAACTTATATTCTAAACCCAAATACAAATCATTTAATAAATAATCCATGTCGTTCCCAAAACCATCGGTAGCAAAATCATTGATTGTTCCGTCAGTTAGGTATTGTTTTTCGGTGATTTGTAGTTGTGTTGTTCCTAAATTATTTCCAACATTAGTATACAAATGATTGTAATTGTTGATAATCCAATAATGTTTAAAAAGCGCATCAAAACTACTATTTTTTACTTTTTTTACTTGCTGAATGTTGTAAAACGAATCATTTTCTAACGGAATTAATCCAGTTAAAAATTCGGTATCGGTTAACCAAGTATTTTGAGGTTTATTACTATCGTAACTTTGATTAACTACAAAAGTAGTAGTGTGTTTATTGTTGTATTGTTTATGCCATTCAATATATTGCTTAACTTGAACGATATCTGCAGAATTCAATGTTTTAAAATACGAATTCTGATTTTCTAAGGTTGAATTTAATACACTTTCAAAATCATTTGTAGTAGATTGAAATTGTCCATTATAAAACCATTTTGACTTAGTATTTGGAGTGTAATTTAATTTAAGATTTCCAATACCTAAAACCGACTTATTTTGCCCTGCTCGTCTTTGGTTTTCATAAGTTACATTTTCATTTTCTAAATATTGGTTTTCATTTTTAGTAAGCGATTGTGTAAATAATTTGGAAAAAATACCGAATCCTTCAATATCCAGTTTTGTGTTTATTTCTTGGCGAAAATTGAAAGCCCCAAACTGCGATTTATTATTTACTACATCGGTATTATCTCTTGCAAACGAATATAAATCTGTTAATTGTTTTCTTCCCGAAATAAAACTACTGGCGCCACCTTGAAAACGCATCATGTCTTGAAAAGAAAAAGTACGTTTACCAATATTATTAATATCTCCAATAAAACTTACGTTTGTTTTTGGTGCATAATAAAACAAAGCAACATGACCTAAATAAAAACCATTATCGTTGGCTACTTCAGCACCTGCATCAACATCGCCAAAAATAAATTTCTTTTTATCTTCTTTTAGTTTGATGTTCATCGCCAAGTCTTCAGAATCAGAAACTTTTTTTAGAAAACCTACTTCGTTGAAGTTGTCAATAACTTCTATTTTATCTACAGCATCGGCTGGAATATTTTCTACACCTAATTTGGTGCCACCACCAAAAAACGATTTATTTTCTACTAAAAATTTGGTTACTTTTTTACCTTGAACCGTTACGCCACCGTTTTTATCTACTTCAACACCAGGTAGTTTTTCTAATTGTTCTTTTAGTTTGCGCTCGTTACCATTAGCAAAGGCTTTAACATCGTAAATTAAAGTATCTTTTTTAACCACAACAGGTTTGTAATCGTAGGTTATGGTGATTTCTTTTAATTTTTGACCGTTTTCTTTGAGTTTAAAATGGTGTTCTTTTTGCGAAAAATTAGCCGGAAGATTTAAGATTTGTTCTGTAAAACCTAAATACGAAACCCGAACTTCATAAGGCACTTCTTTTTCTAATTCTAGTTTATAACGCCCTAAATGATCAGCAATAGCAAATTTTAACCCTTGTTTTTCAACTAAAGGTTTAGCAATTACATTGGCATTTTGTAATGGGTTTCCAAGTGAATCTTTGACCGTGCCGGTTAGGGTTTGTGAAAGAGAAAATATAGGAAAAAGTAGTAATAGAATTAGGAATTTTGGCATTAAGAATTGTTATTTACTTGATTGTATTTCCTTTTTCTTTTTTTCAATTATCAAATTATTTTCCTTTTCAAGATTTTTTCTTTCATAAATACTATTATACATCATATTACTGTAATCCTCATATGCTATAGTTGTATTAGAATATGGCTTTTTTATTTCTAATTTAGTTTTTTCAATTTTAGAGGCATAATAAATTTTTTTTCCATCAAAAGAACCCTCCAAAACTAAACCAGGTAACCCATCTAATCCAATCGGCCCAAAAGAAGTTGGAATTTCGTATGTAAACCACGCATATGGTTCAAAAGATTCTTTTATTTCTCCTTTAAACTTTCTGTCTTTATGTGTAGTTGCTTTAAAACATTTAAATCCAGAAATAAGTTTTGTTTCGTTTGGGTTTATATACCATTGATATTCATTGTAATCAGATGAAACATTAAAAACATCACCTCTATTTTCAACATTGAATATTTTTTCTTTTAAAATATGATTTTTATAATATTTAATATTACCACCATAAATAACCTTAATTATTTTATCATCAATTTTATTATTTTCATTCTCAATTTGATTGACAATTTGAAACAAACTTTTTTCGTTATCATAAATTAATTCAAATTCAATATTTTTGGGGTCAAACTTATTCTCTGGTTTACTATTTATATCAATTACCTTGTAAGTTACAAGATTGTTTTCTTTTAAATTATCAGTTGATTTACAATTTATTAAGGAAAGAAAAAGTGTTAAAATAAAAAATTTTTTCATTGGTTTTATTATAAATACGGAACACGTCTGTTCCGTATAGTTATTTAATTATTCTCGCAGTTTGAAAGATAAGTAGAATATACAAATTCTATTGTCCAATCATCCCAAGAATTCCCTGTTGCATTAGTATGCTCTTCATCTGCAATAGAAGTTTGAATAGTTGCAAGCACTTCACAATCGCTTAATTCTACTCTTCTAATCTTTACTTCTTCAATCTCATTTGCCATTCCTGAAACTGAAAAAGCTAAAAGTGCTACTGCACTAAAAAATACTTTTTTTATCTTTGTTTAAATTTAATGTTTTGTTGTTAATTATTCAAATTTTAATATTTAAAATACATTTTCCAATAACATTAACATTCAACAAAATGTATCAAAGAGCTGTAAAGTGTGTTAAATTTTTAATAGTTTAAAATCTGCAATAACAAATTTGACCCAAGTTTTTCAACTAAAGGTTTAGCAATTACATTGGCATTTTGCAAAGGCCTTTCAAAAGAATCTTTAACCCTACTGGTTAAGACTTGAGAAAAAGAAAGTATAGGAAAAAAATATGGTGTTATAGCATTTATTTAGATATTTAATTCTTTTAATCGTACTAAATTATATAAATTTAAAAATCATTTAATTTATCAAGTGCTTTTTCAAATTCTGATTCAGAAAGGATTTTCATATTTTTTTTATCAATATCAAAAGTTTTTTTTGAATCAAATTCAATTTTTTTTACTCCAAATACAACATTTCTTACCTGGAGCTCTAAAATTAAACCCGGAAGATTACTATAGCCATTAGGTCCAAAACTATATGGAATTTCAGGGCAAAACCATGCGACTACAGGATGCTTAAAAACTTTTTCTCCATATTTTATAACATTAAAACTCGTTGCTTTGTAACAAGTGTAACCATTAATTTCTTTTTTTTCATTAATAAGCTGCCAATCATTAACAATTTGTTTTTCCACAAAAAAATTATCTCCCAATAAACTTGATTGCGACAATAATTTTTTTTTCAAATCAAATACAATTCCAGAATAACCTGCAAAAAGTAGATCTGTTCTTTTAATAGAAGCTAAAATTTGAGAATCGGTAGTATTAAAAAATTTAGAATTTTCAGAAGTACAAATTAAGCCAAAATCTAGATGTTTTGCATTTTCAATGGCATTTAAGTAATAGCTCTTTAAAGTTTCGTCTTTTTCTAAAATTTCTTTTTCAGGAAAAATAGTTACCTTATATTCTACATATAAATTTTGACTATAAACTTTAACAAAAGATAATAAAATGAATATTATAATTTTCATATATGAATATTTTTATTTTTTTTTAAAACCCATAAATCAAATCTAATTGATTTATGAGCTTTAGTATATTATCCCTCAATACTTTGAACATTTAAGCAAGAAAAATAAATTTGATATGAATATGCCGAAGCAGCTTCATGGCTCATTCCAGATTCTCTAGCCAATGAGTAAGCAGTAAATTTCATAACCCTACAATCGTCCTTAACTATTTTTTTTTCAGTTTTTTCAGTTTCAATAGTTTTTACATCAACTTTTTTCTCTTCAATTTCATTAGCCATAGCAGAAATAGAGAAAGTAATAAGTGCCACTGCACTAAAAAATACTTTTTTCATTTTTGTTTAAATTTAAAATTAATATTATTTCTTGGATATCCAGAAGCAAAAAAAAAGATCTTTCATAAGAGTGTATTACGGTATTTTTAACTATTTTATTACGGCATTACTACCATTAATTTTTATTTAAGTAATAATTAAAGAGATACAATAATCTACTAAACTCTACAAAAATCAAGATATGATTGGATAATTTTGAATAAAAGCTATAAATGAATTCAAAACTAATATTCTTTATATTTATGTTAAAAATGATTATCAAATATTATATTGATAGCCTAAATTAATTAAATACTCAATTCAGGAATTTTAGTATTCAATTCGGGAATTACATCAAACACTATTTTTTTAAACTCTTTACCTCTTTTAGATTTGTCAAACAACCAAATCTAAAAATGAAATGAAAAACTTCTCAAATAAATTATTAATTGAATTAGAAAATCAATTAGTAGAAAATGAAACTATAGAAGATAATCCCATAAAAAAATTAGAAGAAGCAATTGAGAATATTGTCATTTCATTAGAAAAATTAAAAACATTTTTTAAAAATTATAAGCTCCACAATAAACAAGAAGAAATCGAATTCTTCAAAGAAATCAAACCGCAATTTACAAGTAAACTAATTTTCTATAATGACATTTACAATATTGAAATAAATAAACCTGTAGGAGATGAAAAAAGAATAAAAAAATACTATTACAAAGAAATTAAAAAACTTAAAGACTTCTTCACAAAAAATAAAGAGTTCTACAAATATTACAGGACAAAAAACACATGCCTTGATAAAAAATATTTTCTTAGAAAAAAATACGATATAAAACTCACATTAGAAAGTTATTACTTTCAATCAGACCCAGTTTTTTCTACTTCACATGATTACTTAATTGCTAAACTTATAGCAAACGAAAAAATTATTGTTTTTCTAGAAGATAAACTAAATAACCAAACTATAAATACTTTCAAAAAAAATGATAAAAACGTTTTGAAATGGACAGGCTCAAAAGTGGCATTGGTTGAACTTGTATATGCATTACACAACGAAAAAATAATCAACAATGGCAATATAAGTTTGAATGAATGTATAAAAGCTGTTGAAACCTTTTTTAATACCGAAATAAAACAACATAATCGTATATTCCTTGAAATAAGAAATCGAAAAACAATTGATAAAACAAATTTCATAAATTCACTTCAAGTAAATCTAAATAATAAAATCAATCAATTAGATGAATAATCTAAATTTAATAAAGCAGTCTAAAGAAGTTCATTGTTCTTACTAAAACTTCTCTAGACTGCTATTTAATTATTGATTAGATAGGATTCCACAAATCAAGGAAGACGTTAACCCATTCTCAATTCCATAATCAGAACCAATAATATTACCTAACAAGTTAGTTATTAAAGAATCCCAATCAGGATCAGTATTTTTCTTCGGTCGACGCTTACTCTCATAAACACTAAATCTAGCAATAGAAGTAGTGCTCAAAAGGATAGCTTTGTCTGATTCTAATAAATCTTTAGAATTCATTATTTGATTCTCAAATTGAAATACATACTCTAAAACTGGACCGCTCTCTATATTTTTTTCAAAATGAAAATTAAAATCAGTAAGAAAGGTCTTCATTTTATTCTTAGCAACAATTGTAAGAGCGGAATTTGCTAAAATAGTGTCAATAAATAAAGTATCACTAACTAATAAATTAGAGACTTCTGTTACACCATAAAAATGATAAGGAGTTGCAAAATAACTTTCGAAGATTACATTTTGATTGGCTAATGCTTCAACTTTTGTAATAACTCTTGAAAGTGATAAAGAATCGTTTTGCTGTGCATAATATTCTAGATAAAGCTCATGATGCAATTGACCAACATAGTCATACGAATTAGCAGGATTAAAAGGTGAAATTAATGAGGTGCTATCTGATAATTTATTGGAATATGATAAATCCACTCGAGATGAATTTAACACCTCAACATCAGAAGCTTCACTACAAGAAAATAAAAATGAAATAGATAAGATACATAAATAAAATAGTTTCATGATAATTAATTTTTAGATAATACTGATTACTTGTTTTTCATCAGTTCATCTTGCCCGGGTAAGCTGAACTAGGTTGGATTTACAGCTTATAAATCCTTTTGAATTCGAGACAAAACTATCCTACAATTTCAGCCTCCGCAAACCATAATAAGTGCAATTCACGAATTAAACAACTTCAATTCTGGAATTGAACAACTTTAAAAAAGCTCTTTTTATACTCACTTTAACAATTGTTTTATTTATTATTAATTTTTTAAATTAAATTTGCTAGTAAAAGCCTACAAATATTGATAATCTATACTAGTAGTAGATTAAACAACACAAACAATTTAAAATGAAAAAGATAATCACTTTTATTTGTGTAATAACTAATTATGTCCTTCTACAAGCTAACCCATCTTCAGATAGTATAATTAACAATTTGAGTAAATGTGACTATGAGTCTTTAATTAAAAAAGTTAGAGAAAACGAGAAAAATATCACCTTCAAAAAAGCATGGCTTTTAAAAGCAAAAAAAGAGGTTAATTTAGTAGAACAAATTAATGCTTATAGGCAATTAATGATCAATGAGCCTATAAATATTAAGAAAAATTATTCCGATTCAATAATTACAGTTGCACTTAAAACCAAGGATAAAAAAATTATTGGAAATGCATTCTTAAACAAAGGCATAGTATTTTATGAAAATAAAGAATTAGCAGAAGCATTAAACTATTACCTAAAAGCGGAAGACTATTTAGAAAAATCAAATGATAAATATGCTTCCAATAAAACTAAATATGCAATAGCACAGACTAAATATTACCTAGGATTTTATGATGAAGCAATTAAAATATTTAATGAAGTGGCTCTTTATTTTATAGAAGAAAATGATCGAGCGTATCTAAATACAATACATGCTTTAGGCTTGTGCTATCAAAAAATCAACAATTTTGATAAATCAAAATACTATATTTCTTTAGGTCAAAATCTTAGCCAAAAATGGGATATTCAAGAAATGATAAAATATTTCGATCATACACAAGCAATTAACTTTTATCATCAAAAAAAATACAACTTGTGTATAGAGGGTTTAAAAAATGTAATTCCTAAATTAAACAAAGAGAACAACTTTGATAACAAAACGGTTGCAAATTTTTACATTGCCAAGAGCTATTGGAAACAAAATAAACACAAAGAAGCACTACCCTACTTACTAAAAGTGGATAAAACTTTCTTAGAAAGAAAATATATCCGTCCTGATTTAAGAGAAAACTACGAGTTACTAATCAAGTACTTTACAAAAAAAGAAGATACAAAAATGCAACTTCTTTATATTAATAGACTGCTTAAAGTAGATAGTATTTTGAACAACAATTATAAATATCTTTCTCAAAAGATATTCAAAGAGTATGATGCTAAAAAATTAATAAAAGCCAAAACAGAATTAGAAGATTCAATGAAATGGAAAAATAAAGTAGCATATGCAACTTCATTTTTTATATTAATAAGTACAGTAGTTATAATTCGAAAACATCGCAAAAAAAGTAAATATTACAAACTAAAATTCGATGAATTAATGAGTACCAATAATACTGAAAGTAAAATTATTTCAAAACCCTTAGATGTTGATTTAGAGATTAATCCCGAAATCGTAGAAATGGTTTTGAAAAATCTTGAAAAATTTGAAAAATCAAAAAAATACTTAGAGAAAGAAATGACACTAAGCAGAATTGCTACATATCTAAAAACAAATACTAAATACGCATCAAAAATTATCCTGAAACATAGAGGAAAAAAAACTATTGATTATATCAATGATTTAAAAATTGATCAAATCATTGAATTACTCAAAACAGAAAATAAGTATCGAAATTATACAAACAAAGCACTTGCAGATGAAGTAGGCTTTGGCTCAACACAAAATTTCACAAGAGCTTTCAAAAACAAAACAGATATCTCTCCTACTTATTTCATACAGAAGCTAAACGAAATTCAATAATTTTTGGCTTTTTTTATATTTTTTCATCACAACTTGTGAAACAGTTGTGAAACAAAATCAACCATACACTCCACTTTTGTACCATATCAAAATAAATCATACGTTATGGCAGTGGAAATTATTACCCGTGAAGACTTGAACGAGTTCAGAAATCAATTATTAAATGATTTAAAAGAAATTATTCTATCTAAACCTCAGCAAACAAAACAGTGGCTCAAATCCAATGAAGTCCGCAAACTATTAAACATCTCACCTGGTACACTTCAAAACCTCCGCATCAACGGAACTCTTTCCTACACTAAAATCGGTGGTATCCTATATTATGACAATTCAGATATAGATAAACTATTATCCGGAAACAAAGTCAAAGCGCTACCTACTCTATGCAAATAATTACCCTTCTTTTGAGGGGTGTAAAACAGGCGTAGTGGTTTTTGTCATACTGAGCTTGCCGAAGTATCTCCTTCTAAGTAGGTTATCACTTTTAAGCGCAGCTTAAAACCAAAACTTTTAAACTCCTAAACCTTATACTTTTAAACTATAAGCATGAACTACATCAAACACCTAACTGGCTTCTTTGAAAAAGTAGCTATTGATAGAACTCTCAACCCAACACATGTAAGCTTATACATTGCATTATTTCAATTTTGGAACTGCAATCGTTTCAAAAATCCAATTAGTATTAATCGCGATGAAGTAATGAGAATAAGCAAGATCAGTTCAAAAGCAACCTATCACAAATGCTTAAAGAACCTACATAGCTTAGGCTACATAAATTACCAACCCTCTTACAATCCTTTTAAAGGGAGTCACGTCATTTTATTCAATTTTTCAGAAGATTTAAAACCTCTCTCAAAAAGTGAGAGAAGAACAAAGAATGAACTTCTTTTTGAACAGGTCAATGAACAAGCTTTGAACAAGTCCTATACTAGTAGTGAAACAGGTAGTGAACAAGCAGTAGTACCTTCTATAAACTATATAAACAATACAAACATTTTAAATGATAAAAACATTTTAAACTTGGAAAAGCAATCAAAAAATTTTAAGGAAATAAATAATTCATCAAATATAATTGTCAAATCGAGCGAAGTCGAGATGTCAAAAGAAGAAAAAAGTTCCGCGAAAAAAGAAGAAAAGCTGCAGCCAACAATCGAAGAAGTCAAAACCTATTTCCAAGATAATAACTTCCCAGAACAAGAAGCTCAAAAATTCTTCAATTACTTCAAAAGTGTCGGTTGGCTAGTCGGTGGCAAAATACCAATGGTCGATTGGCAAGCAGCAGCACAAAATTGGATAATTAACGCACCAAATTTCATTTCAAATACAGAACAACCCAACAGAGCAAAACAACTCAATACAACAACCGACAAAGATTATTCAGAGCCATTATAGCCTTTTTGTCGTACTGAACTTGTTTCAGTATCTCAATCTTTGTAAACCTTGCGTTGTCATCCTGAGCTTGTCGAAGGACTTTGAGGTTAAATCTTTGTGAACTATCCAAAGCAAAGCACCTCATACACAAAACAAAGAAACTATAAAACCTATGTGTTTCAAAAAAAAATCCGTGTAAATCTGTTTAATCCGCGTCATCAGTGTTCAAAAAACTTCGCTTTAGCGAACAAAAAACAACCCAATGAATGAAAATATAAAATCCCACTACAGTTACACCGAAGTAATCAATTGGATCGAAGCTAAAGGCATCGAACTATACGGCAATCATTTCAAAATTCCTGAAAACGATTACACTATTGTTTACAAACTAATTGCGTATTTCCTAAAGGACGAATCAACTTGTTTTCAGTACGGAATAAATCCAAACAAGGGAATATTACTTACCGGACCAATCGGTTGCGGAAAAACATCATTGATGAACTTAATGAAATTCGTAACAGCAACGGAACACAAATTTTTCGTAAAACCTTGCAGAGACATAAATTTTGAATTTATTCAGGACGGCTACCAAATAATCCACAAATACAGCATCGGTAAACTCTATCAATCAGAACCAAGAACCTACTGTTTTGATGATTTAGGAACTGAAAACAATCTAAAATATTTCGGTAACGAATGCAATGTAATGGCAGAAATCCTATTATCAAGATATGATCTATTCATTTCAAAAAAACTCCAAACCCACATTACCACAAACCTATCTGCCACAGAAATAGAAAAACATTACGGCAACCGAGTCAGAAGTCGTTTACGTCAAATGGTCAATCTAATAGCATATGATAAATCAACACCAGATAAGAGATAAAAATTGTCATACTGAGCGCAGTCGAAGTGCTTTGCGAGCTTCGTGCTGTCATCCTAAGCTTGTCGAAGGACTTTGTGCTCTTTGTGGCTAAAAAAATAAAATCCATTTCATCAGAATTCCAACAACCTGAAACTTGAAACCTGAAACCTGAAACAAATGAACTCAATAACCAACTTCTGGAACTACTTCCAACAAAACAACTTCGTTTTCTTATTTCTAAATGAAGTTTCACAAGAAGAAATAAAACAACATTTTTATAACCTTAAAGAAGTACTAAATCTTTACAACAAAGACTTAGATCTTATCATAAAAAATAAAAAAATTGATGCAGAATTAATTATCACAGCACATGGTAATCCGTATCTTTTTAAAGAAGTAGAACTGTTAGTTTTATATGCACCAAAAATAAAACGTTGGAAAATAACCGCTTTTATTCAACCCGAAACAGACCTTACAAAATATGAAAACGGCACAGACAAACCCTTCAAATTTTATGGTATTAATCTTAAGGTAAGTGATATCAATTTTGTTTTGTTAGGTGATCCCGACAAACCTTTAGCCTTTGGAATAAGAGTATTTCTTAAAAACTATATAATTTACAAAGAGAATCCTAAACTTAAAGAGGCAGTTTACATTCTTATTGAACATTTAATAGGTGAAAAATCTTTCGCTAATGATTTGAAATTTATTGATATTAATCAGCTGAATCAAATAGATGAAAATCATTTGAAATTACATCATTTAAAATTATATTTGGATAATGATGATTAAGTTATGTTTTCTTAAAGTCTCTATTTATTTTAATAGAAGTTTTTACTCCTCTACCAATCTCGCTTTCAATAGAAATTTGAGCATCAATTGTTTTAATACGTTCATTTATGTTCTTTAATCCAATGCCCTCAGTTATTTGATTTTTATCAAAACCTATTCCGTCATCTTCAACTATAGCAAGTAAAAAATCAGTTGTCTCTTCTATAACCAAATTACAAACAGATGCCTGGGCATATTTGTTGACATTCAAAAAGAGTTCCTGCAAAATTCGATAAAGATTAATCTTAACAATTGATGAATAATTATTCCAATCAATAGTATCAGAAATTGAAACAGTGAAAACAGTCCCTTTTAGATCATTATTGCTTTTAATTAAAGAATGAATTAAAAATAAATAATTAGAATCATAAATAGAAAAATCTGTATGCAATTGATGCGAAATACTCCTTATCTCAGATTCAACCTTATGAAGTTCTTTGATGTAGACAACTCTTCTTTCTTTTGTAAATTCGTCATCTTCATCATTCAATGTGTCTAAAACCATACGTATTGCATAAATTTGATTAACAATACCATCGTGTAGTTCTTTAGAAATCCTACTTTGTTCTTCTTCTTTTGCCTGAACTAAACCAAATTGAAATTCTTTAATCAAACTCAAAAGTTCATCATTGGCAAGTTCTTTTTGCTTCATTAATAGTAATTCTTTCTTTCTTGCTATTTGAGTTCTAACAATAATTGCGGTTAAAAAAACAACTATACTAAAAGCTAAACCTAAAATTAAAAGTAAATTATTCTGAGAAAGAATCTTATTTTCATCTTCAACTTTGCTAGTTTCATACTCAATCCTTGCAAATTTATCTCGATTTAGGCGTTGTATCCTTATGATACTATCAGAAACTTTAACATACTCACTTTTATAAAAAGCTGCATTTTTTTTATCAGATATTGATAGGAAATTAAGAGTTTTTAACAATTCATTATTAGATTTCATTAATTTAGATAAAGGGAGTGCCTTTTTAAAATAATCTCTTGATTTTAAAGTGTCTTTAGTCAAAAGATAATATTCTCCTAAATTTATAGTTTTGAAAAGGTAATTCTTGTCTAAAAAATTCTTAGGTAATAGAGCCAAAGATTCATCAAAACAATGTTTAGCTAATGTAAAATTACCAGATTTCATATATGAGTATCCCAAATTACTAAGTACATTTGAATATAAAGTGGGGTGTTTAAATTTTAAATCATCAGTCAACAATGTTTTCAATAAAGCAATAGATTTATCAAATTCTAATTTTTTATCATAAATATTACAAATACCAACAACAACAAGTGATTTGTATTCCAAATAATTAGGGTTGATATTTTTAATTTTTTCTAAATTTATAAATGCCAAATTCAAATAGCGTAAAGCTTCATCTAATTCGTCTAGTTCTGTATGATTACAGGATTGTAAATAATAACATGCATATAATAACTCATATTTTTTTGTTTTCTTTATTTTTTGTAAAGCTTTAATAACCTCAACTTCACTCTCTATATAATTACCACTTACAAAAAGTAAGTGAGCTTTGTTAAAGAGCGCTTTTGCTATTCTTTCATCATCTTTTAGTAATCTAAAGACTTTCTCCGATTCCTTATAGTAGTAATAGGCACTATCTTTTTGAAAATTCTCAAAGCAATCCCCCATATAATATAAAGCTCTACCAATACTTATCGAGTCCTTATTTTTTTGTGAAAGTGTGTAAATTTTTTTACTTGTAATATATGAGTTCTTCAAATCATTTAAATAATAGTATTCAGCGGCAACTTCGAAAAATAATTTAATTTTTAGAGAATCATTTTTAACAAAATCAATTTCAGTTTTTAAGGAATCTAAATACTCTGCCTTCTTTTTATTTGAAAAATTATTATATTCATTAGAATATATTGATTCACTACTAAATGAACTTTTTTCATTAGTACATGAATTAAAAAAAAGAACTACTATAATTAAAAAAAAAGTGTTTTTCAATTGTTTATATTTTATCAAAAATAAAAAAAACTATGCAATTGCATAGTTTTTTTTTTATTATCCTTTAGGTTTTGGTGGAAATGGATCTCCTATATATATTGAATCACCTTCTTTTAATAAAATATCTTCTGTATCGATTTGTTGTATTTCAACCTCTTTTTGTTGTAAATTTTCTTGGTCATCATTAGAACAAGAAGCAAAAAGAGCGCAAACTGCTAAGGCAGCAATAAAAGAGTAAATTTTCATAAAAATCAATTAAAAAATTAAACAATAGTTTTTTGAGCAACTGAAAGAGTCGCTTATGATTTTCTGAAAAAGTAGGGATCACTTTAGCAGTAGTTTTTTAATGACTAACAGAGAAAACTATTAGTCCCTTCATTAAAAAAACCGAATTGAATTCAATTGTTCTTTGTTTCGAACAAGTCAAAAATAGAGAGAGTTTTTATCTAAAAAGTGTTTGAAAATGAGTGTTTAGTAAATGGCTATGCTATCGAAGTAATCAACATGAATTTGATAGTGAATGGTAAAAATTAATTTATTGAATTCTTCTTATAATCGTATCAATATTTTCTTTATATCCTCTAGAAAAAGGGATTTTATATTGATTATCTAACAAATAACAATCATTCTTTCCTAGATTAATTCTGCTTACGAAATGTATATTAACAATATAACTATTATGTATTCTAAAAAAGTAGAAAGGCAACTGACTCTCAAAAAACTTCATGGTTTTAAAACCAGAAATTTGCTTTCCGTTTTTTAAATAAAAATCTGTCGTATTATTATCCGCTTTCAAATAAACAATATCATCTATTGAGATAAAATGATGATCCCCACTAGATTTAATACAAATTTTAGTTTCTGAATATCTACTATTTAGTTTAGAGAACTTTAAAAAAGATTTATGTAATTCGGTGGGAATTATTGGAAATAATAAATAATCTGAAACACCTAACTTCAAAGCAGTATAAGCTTCAGTTTTGTTTTCATTTATTCCAATAACATAGGGTAATTCATTTAAATATTGATGTAACTCTAGTAAGAGTTGTATGCCTATTACATCATTAAAGTGAAAAAATAATATTTGTGGTTTATGTTCAAGAATTCCATTTAATGCAGATTCATAAGTAGCATAAACTCCTAAACATAAATAATCCTCATCAAATTGTGAAGACTCAATTTGTTTTAAGACCAAACCTGTTGAATCTATAATTAAATAAGAGTAGAGCACTATAAATTAAATTTGATTAAAATTAGTACTCATTGGTATTTTAAATTTACGGCAAAACCGTAAAATTTAGTTTTATTTAATTAAATTTGAATTCAAGTTTTAATTTAAAATAAAATGCCTAATAACGAATTAAATTGTAGTATTGACAACATCTTAATTGTAGATGACCATCCATTAACAGTTGAAGTACATAAGGGTATTATATCAAAAGCACTAAAAGAAAAAAAATTAAATTATCTTACTGCAATTACTGCCGAAAAAGCATTCAATATAATAACTGAAATTAATACAAATGGTGAAAACCTAAAAATGGTTCTTTTTGATATTAATTTGCCTCCATTTAAAGAAAAAAATATTGAATCGGGTGAAGATTTAGCATTAATAACTCGTAAACTATTTCCAAATTGTAAAATAATAATTATTTCAATGCATAATGATCCATTATGGGTTAATAGAATTATTAAAGCAATTAATCCAGAAGGTTTTTTGGCAAAGTCTGATGTGGATGCTAAATCATTAGCTGAGATTTGTTCAAAAATTGAAGCTGATTTTTTCTTTTACAGTGAGTCTATTAAAAAATCGAATAAAATAATTATTCAACAAAATATTAATTGGGACGAACATGATACTAAAATTTTACAATACATAGCAGAAGGATATAAAACAGCACATTTAACTAGATTAATTCCTTTATCATTAAGCGCAATTGAAAAAAGAAAAGCCAATATCAAGAAGCAATTAATCTTTGATATTGGCTCTGATAAAGAACTAATAGAAGTTGCAAAAAGCAAAGGTCTTTTATAAAATTATTATTTTGTTATTCCGATCGTTTACCCATTTGTAATACGAACTTTTATTCACTTGTCATATCGAGCGAAGTCGAGATACCCCCAACCTCCACACTAAACACAGTTTAGTCCACAACCTGAAACTTGAAACCCACAACCTCTACTCCACAACCAACTTACTACTAGAAACCACGGCAGCTCCTTGCTTAACCAAAACTAAATAAATCCCA